>NZ_JARESS010000031.1:0-99254 GCF_046027915.1 Paraburkholderia sp. RL17-347-BIC-D | reverse complement strand
ATAAGCGACTTGCGAGGGCAAGTTGCCGGGTGCTTGCACCCGGCTTTTCTATTCGATGGCGGCGGGCAACACTCGCGCGCCGCCGCTCCGCTTATTTCCCACCCAGGCGCTGCTTCAATTCCGTCGACTCGATCCGCGCGATCTCGACCACCTTGCCGTCGCGTACCTGCGTGACGATCACCGGCAGCAGGATCTGCTGCGACGTGCCGTACTGGCTCTTGCCGCCAAACGCGCTCGGACCGAAGCTCGAATCGAAGACGATGGTCGGCAGCACCTTGGCGACGGCGGTTGCATCCACACGGCCCGCTTTTTCGAGCCCCGCTTTCAGCGCCATCACGCCGTCCCAGGCGGACAGGTCCGTGAGGTTCAACGGTTCGTGGAAAATCGGCTGGAAGCGCGCGTCGAGGTCGCGCTGAATCGGTGTCGCGCCGGATGACGAGAACACCGCGTCGAGCCCCATGTAGAGTCCCTCGAGCGTTTTTCCTCCGGTGTGAATCAACGCATCCGATACCGTCCCCGCGGAAGCGATCCGCACGCCGTTCCAGCCTTGATCCGATAACGCACGATACAGCACGCCTACATCGCCCGGCGGCGCGCCGAGCGTGTCGATCACATCGGGCTTCAGTTGCGCGGCGCGCGTGGCCACGGGCTGGAACTCCGTCGTGCCACGTTCATACGTGAACTGCCCGACGATCTTCGCACCGAGCTTTTCCCAATGCGCGGTCGCCGCCTTCGCGACTTCCTGATCCGCGCTATCGTTCGGGCTGATCAGGGCGACCGTGCGGATCGTCGGATGCTGCTTCATGACCAGTTGATAGAGCGGCTCCAGAAACTCCGTCGGCGTGTTCATGGTCGTGAACGTGAGCGGGTATTTGGGGCCTTTGATCGCATTGGACCAACTGATGGTGAACATCAGCACGTTCGATCGCTCCGAGATGCTTTGTGTGGCAACGACAGCCTGCGTCGACATGCCAAGTATGATGAACTTGATGCCGTCGCGATTGAGCATGGTCTGCGCGACCTTCACGCCGTCCGCGGCGGTGTATTTGTTGTCGTAGGACGTCAAGGCCAGCTTGTACGTCTTGTCGCCGACATGAACGCCGCCATGACTGTTCACGTACTGCACCGCCTGCTTGCCGACCCACTCGGAGCCCAATCCCCAACTGGCTCCCGCGCCCGACATCGGCACGGTCATGCCGAGCGCGATGGTGTCTTCCGCCTGCGCGGCGTTCACCAGCCCAAAGCCAAGTCCCGCCGATAGCGCGCATGCCGCGAGCAGGCGCGGTAAGCGCGGCAGGTGACGCGGCAAAAACGGAAAGTGTTGCGTTCGCAACGATGTCATGTTCAACGCCAGTTCATCAGCCATGTCTTCCTCCAATGTGTCGGCCACGCTTCGTGCTTTTTCGGCGCGAATCGACCGCTTTGTTGTCATGCACCGGCGACCACGGCGCTCAAGCTGATTGCACTCGCCGTTTGCCTACTCTGTCGATACTTCGACATCTAATATTATTCGAAGTTAAGTTGCAAACGGCACAATGTCAATACGGCGGCGCACCTATAATTCCGCGCACTTCGTCCCGACTGGAGGCGACCGGACTGTACGGGCCGGCTGCGTTGACTTGGGGAGCAAACGGGCGGTGTATGCTATGCGCTTTGCTCACTTCAATCGACCAAGATGGCAACCACGAAAAACGATCGAGAAAAGCCGCCGCTACCGATGCCGATCAACTGGCGCGACGCCGTCCCGAACGATCGCCTCGCCCACGTCATCAAGGACGCGCAACGCGCCATGGCGCGCGGACTGCAGATCCGGCTGATGGAGCATTCGGTCTCGTTGGGACATTGGCCGTTCCTGCGCATCCTGTGGGAGCGCGACGGCCTCACGCAACGTGAATTGAGCGAACTGGCGGGCTTGCGGGAACCGACCGCCTATAGCGCGTTGCAGGCCATGGAAAAGCTCGGCTACATCACGCGCCGCAAGCTGCCCGACAATATGCGCAACATCTGCGTCTACCTGACACCGAAGGGCAAGGCGCTGCAAAAGACGCTGATTCCTCTCGCCGAGGATCTGCACGAAGTGGCGGTACGGAATATTCCACCGAGAACGCTTGCCCAGTTTCGCAAGACGTTGCACACCATCATCAAGAACCTCGAGGACGACGAGATCGAAAAGGAACGCCGCATGCCGCCGTCCCGCAAGCTCGGGTGATGGAACTCAGCGCACGCAACCGACGCTGAGCCGCGCCTGGGTGTCTGCGTTGGCCGCATACAAGGTATGGTCGCGCACGTCGGTCAATCCGAATGCGCGTGCCAACGCCTCGCGCGCCGAGGCCGTCTCGCCGGGTATTCGGCCCTGCACGATGACGACGGCGTCCGGCGCGCAATAGCGCTGCGCCTGGTACAAGGCGAGGTTTGCGTCGTCGCGCAATTGCGAACTGTCGCAGGTCGCCGCATCGCGCACTAAAATCGACACGAGGCCGCTGGCGCTGCGAGCGAGAATCCAGCCGGCGTGGTATCCGCATGAACCCGCCGGCTCGGCGAACACGCGAATCAATCCACTCAGGTGCTGGAAGCGCGGATCGGCCGCGAGCATGTCGGTTGCCTGCGCCGGTAGCCCGTCGCCATCCGTCCAAACCGCAAGCGTCGAATCCGCACGGTGCGTCGCGCGCATCGTCATGCCTGTTTCGCCGATCAGGAACAGCCCTTCGCGGCCCTGCGCGTGCGCGCGGACCGTCAGATAGTCTTGCATGTCCATCGCGTCTCCCGTCTCCTTGAACTGACTCTGGCCGAATGGCTGTGGCGGCACTTCGCGCGGCACGATCACAGATCGAGTACGAGCAACTCGCTTTTCGCACGCGATACGCACGCCGTCAGAAACTCCTGCTGTTCGTCGGCGCCGAGAATGCAGTCGCGATGATCAACCTCGCCTTCCAGATATCGCATCTTGCATGTGCCGCACAGCCCGGCTTCGCACGAGGTCTGAATCGGCAGATGTGCTTCCCGTAACACGTCGGCGATGCTCAGGTTCGGCGCTACCGTCAACCGTTGACCTGTGCTCGCGATCTGGATTTCAAAGCTGCCGCTGGGGTCATGCGCCGCGTCCGATACCGCCGATTCGAGCACCGGCGGCGCGCTGAAATGCTCGCAATGCACGCGTTCACGCGGCCAGTGCGCGGTCGCCTCGGCGCAAGCCCGCATGAAACCCGCTGGACCGCAGTAGTACACGTGCGTGCCGCGCGTCGCTTCTTCGTCGAGCAGACGCCGCAAGTCGAGTCCTTTCGATGGATCACCGCCGTCGAAGTGCCAATGCAACTGATCCGCGTCGAGCATGGCTTCGAACTCGTCGTAAAACGGCGCGGCACTCCGCTCGCGGGCACAGTAATGCAGCGCGAAGTCAGCGCCATCGAGCGCGAGCCGATGCGCCATCGACTTCAACGGCGTCACGCCGATGCCGCCAGCCAGCAGCAGAACGCGGGTAGCCCGTCCGTCGAGCATGAAATGATTACGCGGCCGGCTGATGCGCACGCGCTCTCCGGCGCGCAAGCGCTCATGCATCGCTTTGGAGCCGCCCCGCCCGCGCTCGTCGCGAAGCACCGCGATGACGTAGCGCCCCCGCTCATCCGGCGGGTTGCACAGAGAGTATTGCCGCACGAGGCCGTCGCCGAGATGCACGTCGATATGCGCGCCCGCGTCGAACTGCGGCAGATCGCCATCGTCCGGATCGACGAATTCGTACGACAGGACGTTGCGCCCTTCGTAGCGAATCTGCCGGACAAAGACGGTCAGCGTCGTCGATTCCAGGGTTTGTTCGAAACCGCCTTCTGCCATGATGTCTCCGCTTTGCGGCACCGAGTGCCGCATGCTGCGCTGGTTTTCGCGTTAGGTGGTGCAATGGCGCTTACGACTCTGCCCGTGCTGCCTGATTGGCGGGCGCGCCAGCGGTTCGCCCGTTGACCTCCAGTTCGAGCGCCGCCATCTTGTCGCGCACGAACGCGGTCCGCGTTTCGCCTTGCAGCTTCTCACTTTCGATCAGGATCGCCACCACGCCCTTGGACAGCTTGCGCCGCCGCGCAATTTCCTCTTCGACGGTCGCCGCTTCCGGCATGTCGAACACATTGCCCGAGCAAAAGCTGTTGGGCGCCCCGCCGACCGTGCGCAGCCACTCGGCAAACTGCTGCGGCCCGGCGGCCGGATTGCTGCCACGCACGGCGTCGCGCAGCATCTTGCGGAACAGATAGAGGCCAGCGTCGAGCTTGGTGGGATGTTCGAGCGTGTGCACGGCAATGGGACGCTGGCTGATGATGGCCTCGTAATCGCCAGGCGCGTATTGCGCTTGCTTGTAATGCTCGCGTTCACGGTGGTTAGTCGGGATGGGCGGCATTTCGTCTATCGAATATTTGCCGAAACGCTCCGGACGGCGCATTGCCACCTGTCCTTCGAGAAAGTCGATCGACTCGTAGCCGACCCATTCTTTTTTCCCGACGCCGCGCGTGTCGATGCCGGGGCCCATCACGCGCCAGCCGATCATCTTGCTGTTCTCGTCGTCCACGGGCACGGTCCAGCGCACGATATGAAAGCGGCTGAAGAGTTTGCGTGCCGAGCCGTCTTCCGACGTATACGCATGCAGGCTCAGGTTCGGCAACACCTGATGCTGCACGCGCACGAACATCCGTTCCTTGTCGACGCGCCGCGCGCCCGCACAGGCCAGACTGCGGCCCTGTTGCACTGGGATGAATTGCATGTCAGGCGCGACTTCCATCGACGCGGCGCCGACCTCGTCGAACGTGGTGCCCTGGAAGCGGCCGTCCACCACGTTTTTGCCGGCGTGCAAGGCGGCCGTGTGGAAATTGTCGGCCGCATTGTCCTGCACCTGCAACCAGTTGCAATGCTGGAAGTTGCTGAACGGCACCAACTCGTCGCCAGGCAGCACGGTGAAGTCGCCTTCCCATTCGGGAAACGGCGGCTCTTCGTCCGGCGGTCCCATGTAGGCGAAGACGAGCCCATTGCGCTCGACAGCCTTGTAAGCGCCCTGCCGGATCGAGCAGGCGTACTTCTCGGCCTCCGCTTCCTCGCCTTTGGGAAACGGCACGTGCAAACAGGTTCCGTCCACGTCGAACACCATGCCGTGATAACAGCAGCGGATGCCGTGTTCCTGGATCGCGCCATATTCGAGCGATGCGCCGCGGTGCACGCAGTGCGCATGCAGAACGCCGACCCGCCCGCTGCCGTCGCGGAAAGCCACCAGTTCCTCGCCGAGAATTTTCAGGAAGCGCGGCGTATCGGTCAGTTCCATCGCCATGCAGACGGGATGCCAGAAGCGCCGCATGTATTCGCCCGTGGGCGTGCCTGGGCCGGTTTCGGTCAGTTCGGGATCGTGATCGGGCACCTTGTTGGTGTAGTAGCCACCATAGGGCACGAGTTTCTTCACCACAGCACCGCCGCTGCTGCCGCCATCGTCCATCTTTTCCGACTTGATCGCCATGGGAACCCCTCCGATTATTGACGCCGCGCCAGACGGCAATCTGCCTGGCTACTGAACTCCGAACTCTGTATACAGAGATTAGAAGCGTTGTAATCAGATGCCTATACGGGTTAACGCGCTGTCCAGCGCTTCGCGCTTCGACAGACACCGGCGCACCATGCGTTGACCACGTCAGGCCGGCACTGTAGTCTGTATCCAAAGTACAGAGAGCGCCATGCCCATCAAATTCGACAAAATTCAGGTTCGCCCCGACTTCGTGGACGAGGTCTATCGCGTGCTGCTCGATGCCATCAGCGACGGGTCGCTTGCACCCGGCGTGCGTCTCACCCAGGAGGAGATCGCCGAGCAGTTCGCGGTGTCGCGCTCGCCGGTATTGCAGGCGTTGCGTTTGCTGAAAAAGGACGGCCTCGTGCAGGATGCGCCGGGCCGCGGTGTAGTCGTCGCGCCGCTCGACGTCGAGTGGATCGGTCACCTCTATGAAATACGTGGCGCGCTTGACTCGCTGGCCGCGAAACTCGCCGCGCTACGCCGCAGTACGATCGATCCCGCGCTGATCGCCCAAGGGCGGCGCGCGTCTAAAGGCAAGGACGTCAAGGCCATGATCGATGCCGACGCCGCTTTTCACAATGCCATCTATCAGGCGTCCGGCAATCCGCTGATTGGCGAAAGCGCCCTTCTGCATTGGGTCCACTTGCGGCGTGTGATGGGTGCGGTGCTGCAATCGTCGAACCTGCGCGACGCGATCTGGGACGAGCACGCCGCGATCGCGCAGGCCATCGCGGCCGGCGACGCGGCGCGAGCGGTCGAGTTGACCGAGCATCATACGAGCCGCGCGCGCGCCAATCTCATCGAGCGACTGGAACACGTGCTCGCCGCGGGCCAGGCCTCCGCCTGATTCAGCGCGGCGGAGTCCGGTGGCGCCGCGACGCAGGAATGAATCAACGAACGCATCGCGATAGACGTTTCCTGCTGACCGTTATGCTCCGTCCGGACCCGACGCTTCCGACAATACAGGTGTCCTATCGTCCCCGGTGCGCAATGACACCATCACGCGCCCGCATACTGTCCTCTCACGCCCTTCATTGCGCTACAAATCGCGCTGACATGGCGGTGATCCGTGCCACAGCATCCGCCCACCACGTTCATGCGCGGCAACAACGCGTTCAGCGCCCGATACTGTGCGCCGAGCTCCTCCGGGTTGCCGTCGTCGAGGTCGGCGGATTCGTCGAGTTCGGCGTGACTGCGCCGTGACGCGTTCGCCCGGATGCCGTGAATGCGCTCGAGCCACCCGCCTCCATCGCCCAGCACGGTTTCGAAGTGCGATGGGTGCGCGCAATTGATCATGTAATACGCGGCATAGGCGCCGGTTTCCGCGTCGGCGCGCTCGATAACATCGCGCAGCGCATCGCCCGACGGCAAGCGTCCGTCCATTTCGAGCGTGAACGAAATCGCCACGGGCATGCGGGCTTGCCTAGCGGCATCGATCACGCCGATGCCTTCTTCCGGATAGGTGATCGTGAAGGCCGCGACCATGTCCGCCTCGGTCGCCGCCAGCGTGTCGATCTGTGGCTGGTGATAGGCTCGCGCCTCGTCGCGGGTCATGCGTGTATCGATCCGGTAAGCATCGCCGCGCGGGCCTAGACAACCGCTGATGACAATCGGCGTATCCGGCGTTTCGAACTCGGCGCGCACGTGCACGAGCAGTTCGATCGCCTTCCGGTTCGCCTGCGCGAGCGCGGCCTCGGAATAGCCCAGCTTGCGGCCCCAGTCCGCATTCGCGCGCCAGGTCGGCGCTTCGAGCACGAGACCGATACCCTCCCTGCTCGCAAGACTCGCATAGCGCCGGAAATAAGCGTCGAGGCGCGCGGTGCCCGCGGCGTCCTTCAGCAGATCGAACGCGGCGAAGCAAGGCAACTCCATGCCATCGTGAAAGATCAGCGTCGTCTCGATGCCGCCGTCGGTCATGAAAAGCGCGTCATCGAGTTGCGGAAGATGAGTGCGGTACTGGCTCATGGTCATGCTCCGTCAATGAAGTCCACGTCAGGGAAGTCGTCGGCAAGGCATCGGCGGGGCATCCGCCGAGTGAAAGAAGGAGATAAAACATGAGCGTCCGGGCCCCCGCTCCTGCGGGGAGTGCTGGCGCCAGCGCCTTCCTTACACTTTAATAACATTGCGACGGAGCCACGATACGGCGAGCGTGCGCCCGACGCCAAAGCCATTTCGGCAACTTACCGGACAAAACGGCCATGAACGACCGCTCACCCGTGCGCATCTGCATCCTGGCGCTGCCCGAGACGTCGGCATCCGTCGTGTACGGCATGTACGACATGTTCATGTCGGCGGGGCGCGACTGGGGTCTCATCGTCGAGGGCACGCCGGGGCGCGCGCCCATCGCGCCCTGCGTCGTGTCGCGCCACGGAGCCTCGTTCGTCGCCGCCAATAACGTGCGCATCACGGCGGACGCGCCGCTCGATGCCTGCGCGGATGCCGACGTCATCTGCGTGCCCGAGCTGCTGGTCCCGCCCGGCGAGCCGCTCGCGGGCCGCTTCGACCACGAAATCGCCTGCCTCAAAGGCTGTTACGCGCAGGGCAAGATTCTCGCAACGGCCTGCTCGGGCGCGATCCTGCTCGCAGAAGCCGGCCTGCTCGACGGCCTCGACGCGACGACGCACTGGGCGTACTGCGATTTCATGGCACGGCGCTATCCGTCGATCAAGGTACGCGCGCATCGGGCGCTAGTCGCATCGGGCGATGGCGAGCGGCTCATCATGGCCGGCGGCGGCACGTCGTGGCTGGATCTGGCGTTGTATCTGATCGCGCGGCTGGCGGGCATCGAAACCGCAATGCAGACGGCGCGCATCAATCTCGTCGACTGGCACGATGTCGGCCAGCAGCCGTTCGCGCGGCTCGCGCGCACGCGGCAGGCGGAAGATGCCGTCATCGCGCGCTGTCAGTCGTGGATCTCCGATCACTACGCCCAGCCCTCGCCCGTCAGCAAGATGATGGAAATGAGCGGCTTGCCCGAGCGCTCGTTCAATCGCCGCTTTCAGCAGGCGACCGGCATGTCGCCGCTCGCTTACGTGCATACGCTGCGGCTGGAAGAAGCCAAGCAGATGCTCGAAACCGACACCCAGCCGATTGAAGCCATTGCCAATGAAGTCGGCTACGAAGACGCGGGATTCTTCAGCCGCCTGTTCAGACGCAAGGTGAGCCTCACACCGGCGCAATACCGCCGACGTTTCGGCGCCATGCGTGAAGCAATCACCTACGTCAAGGAGAATCGATGACGATCGCGACGTGCCGGACGTGGACTTGCGATTCACCGTTTATGCTTCTCATCGGCGTTGACCTGACGCACCTCGCGGCCGGCTCGCGTCCTGCCGACGTGCTTACGCCAGTCCGCCCTGGCAGACATATTTCAGCGTGGTGTAGTCGTCGAGACCGTAGCGTGAGCCCTCGCGCCCGTAGCCCGATTCCTTGACCCCGCCGAATGGCGCCGCTTCGCTCGAAATGGCGCCCTCATTCACGCCGACAATGCCCGCCTCCAGCAGTCGCGAAACGCGATCGATACGCCGTACGTCCTGGCTATAAAAATACGCGGCGAGGCCGAATGGCGTCTCGTTGGCAGCCTTGAGCGCGTCGGCTTCGGTGTCGAAGCGGAACAACGGCACGACCGGCCCGAACGTTTCCTCGCGAAACAGCAGCATGTCCGCGGTCGCATCGGCCAGCACGGTCGGCGCGAAATAGTTGTGCCCCACGTCGGTCAGGCGCTTGCCGCCGGTCAACGCGTGCGCGCCCTGAGCAAGCGCATCCTCGACATGGCGCACGATCTTGTCGATCGCGCGGGCGTTGATCATCGGGCCGATCTGCGCGGCCTCGTCCGTGGCTGGCGCGACCTTGAGGGCGGCCACGCGCGTGCTCAACACGTCGGCGAAACGATCATAAATGGCCGACTGCACGTAGACCCGATTCGGACACACGCAGGTCTGTCCGCCGTTACGGAATTTCGATGCCATCAGGCCCGCCACCGCGGCCTCGATATCCGCATCGTCGAACACGATGAAGGGCGCATTGCCGCCCAGTTCCATGGAAAGCTTCTTGAGCGTGCCCGCCGATTCGCGAGCGAGGTATTTGCCCACCGCCGTCGAGCCGGTGAACGATATCTTGCGCACCCGTTCGTCGGCGAGCCAGTCGCCCACCGCCGGGGCTGCATGCTCGCGCGATGCGGTGACTATGTTGATCACGCCGGCCGGCACGCCCGCCTCCTGCGCCAGCTTCAGCAGCGCCAGCGCGGTGAGCGGCGTATCCTCCGCCGGCTTCGCGACGACGGTGCAGCCCGCCGCCAGCGCCGGCGCAATCTTGCGGGCGATCATTGCGAGCGGAAAATTCCACGGCGTGATGGCGGCGACCACCCCTACCGGCTCCTTCAGCGCAGTCATCCGTTTGCCGCGCTGCTGCTGCGGAATGATGTCGCCGTAAATGCGCGACGCTTCCTCGGCGAACCACGCGACGTAAGACGCGCCATACGCCACCTCGCCGCGCCCTTCGGCCAGCGGCTTGCCCTGCTCGAGCGAAATCAGCCGCGCCAGGTCCTCACCGTTCGCAACGATCGCGTCGTACCACTTGCGCAGGATCGCGCCGCGCTCCTTGGGCAGCTTTTCGCGCCAGCCGGGAAATGCGCGGCTCGCGGCATCGGTGGCCGCGCGGGCATCCGCGGGTTGGCTGTCGGGCACATTGGCGATCACCTCGCCCGTTGCCGGGTTGTGAACCGCGAATGTTTCGCCGGACAGCGCGCTTTGCCATTCGCCGTCGATGAAATTGAGCGGGCTGAGCAGCGCCGGACGATCGAGGCTTGACTGTAGATCCTTCATGGCGGATTCCTGGAGTGGATGAGGGAGATGCATTGCTGCGACCGGCAACTGAAGTGCGCCAGATGTTTCGCTGCGCGGCGGCAGGCATGATCAGTGACGCACGGCATCGACGAAACGGTTCGTGTAGGTGGACGGTATGTCGATCCGCCCTTTCGCATCGGCTAGTTCCTTGTCAAACTTCGACAGGATATTGAACACCGCTACCGGGCCGGCTGGATCGAAACGGCCGTCGGCGGAGAAGATCGGTTGCGAGTTTTTGTAGGCCGCGACGAAGGTCTGGCGATTGCCGAGTTGATAGGCGGTGGGCAGCGCGTCAGTCACTTCATCGGGTGTCGCCGTTTGCAGGAATTTCTCGGCGCGCACGATCGCGTTGACGACAGCCTGCACGGTATGCGGATTCTTTGCGATGAAATCCGCCGTGGTCAGGATCGCGGCTTCCGGATATTGCGCGCTGCCGAGCGCGGCCTGCACGCCACTGGCGGTGCGCATGTCGGCGACGACGTTGAGGTCGTGGCTGTCGGTCAGCATCGTAATGACCGGATCGACGCTGATCAGTCCATCGATCTGGCCTTGCCGAACCGCGGCCGCGGCGCCGGCCTCGGCACCCACGCCGATTACCGAAAAACTCTTCAGATCGACGCCGGCCTTCGACGCCAGATAATCGAGCACCAGATTATTGCTGGAGCCGGGCGAGGTCACGCCGAGCTTCATGCCGCTCAGGTCCTTCATCGACTTGAACTTCGCCGCGCTTTTGCTCGAGATGCCGAACACGTAGCCCGGATAGCGCGCCATCAGTGCAACCGCGACGACCTTCTGGTTTTTCGCGGCCATGGTCAAGGTGTTCGAATACGCGCTGGAGCCGAAATCGGCCGTGCCGCCGAGCATCGACTGCAGCACTTTCGGGCCGCCCGGAAACATGCTGCGCTCTACGTCGAGCCCCTCGTCCTTGAAGTAGCCTTTGCTGATCGCGATGTCGACCGGCAGATAACCCATCACCGCGCCCACCGTGGCGATGTCGATATGCGTCTTCTCCAGGGGCGGCGCGGCTTCGCCGGCGGCCGATGCCAATAGCGCGGTCAGCAGCAGCGTCATCCGTGCGGCCGACACTGCGGCCGCCGGAATGGCAAAGCGGCCCCGGCTCATGATGCGCTCTCCTGCCCGGCCAGATCGAGCTTATAGGTCGCGGCCGCCGTCTCGCTGAAGAGTGCGCGTTTTTCGTCCTCGGACGCGCTGCTGGCGATTCGCTTGAACGCATTCCACAGCACGTGGTAGCTGAACATCCCTTTGTCGACGGGGAAATTGCTCTCGAACATACAGCGTGTCACGCCGAACAGTTCGATACAGGTTTCCACGTAGGGCCGCAACGTATCGGCGAGCAGCGCGGAGGTGGGCGGCAGGTCATCCTGATCCAGGTGAAAGCCCAGCACCGGCATGCCGCCGCCACCAAGCTTCACGCGGGTATTCGGCAGCGCGGCGAGCCGCCGCATCGACTCACGCCACTCGCTCAGCATGGCATTGCGCGCCTCCGGGCTCGACGCGTGGCGCCCCACGCCCACCGGTCCGCCGAAATGATCGATGACCACGATCACATCGGGAATCGCGCGCGCCAGCGCGTAGCATTCGTCCAGTTGCGTGTGATAGATCCACATGTCCAGCGCGAGCCCGTAGTCGCCCAGCCGCGCGGCGCCCTGCTGAAACTTCGGATCGAGCATCATGTGGGCGGTCGTCCGCGCGGTGGTCGAGGTCACTGCGGGATCGTCGTGCCAGACCAGCGAATTGCGGATCCCCCGCAGCCGTCCGCCGGAAACCGCAAGCATCGCTTCGAGCACCGGCGCCACGTTATCGCCGAGCGCGAGGCTGGCCGCGCCCACGATTCCCGCACACAGTTGCGTGCTGCCGTAGGTGCCCGACGCTCCCATCGCCGCCACGCCGTTCGCGAACTCGACTTCGCCGAGCGTGGCGAAGGCCGGGTCGCCCTGCGCACGCAGCATCGAGCGGCTCTGGATAAAAACCGTCGCGGCGATCCGGTGGCCACTCGTCACATCGTCGAGCAGATCGTGCGCCAGGTAGCGCGCGCCTGGCCGGTCCCACAAATGATGATGCGGGTCCACGATCAACCGCTCCGGCTCGATGATCGTTTCGTTGCGCAGCGCGAGCCACGCAGGACGAACCGGCGCGTGCGGATCCGTGGGTAAGCGGGAAGAAGGTTTGCTGGCATTCATGACGGGGACCCCGCTCATTGCAATGGCTTCTTGAAGCGGTTTATCAGCGCGCGGGTTCCATCGGCCAGAATCGCCGCGTCGGCGCCGACCGCGACGAACATCGTGTCCAGATCGATGAACCGCTGCGTATCGTCGGCGTTGAAAGAGACGATGCCCGCCGGCTTGCCGGCCGCGGCGATTCTGCGCAACGCGTCTTCGACCGCGGCGCGTACTTCGGGGTGGGCGGGATTGCCGGGATGCCCCATCGACGCCGCCAGATCGGATGGTCCGACGAAAATGCCATCGACACCCTCCACTGCGGCAATCGCTTCGATCTGCCTGAGCGCGCCGGCTGTTTCGACCTGCACCAGCAGGCACATCTCGTCTTTGGCCTTCGCGATGTAGTCGCTGCGCGCGCCGAATCGGGAAGCGCGCGCCATGCGTGCGCCGACGCCGCGAATGCCATGCGGCGGATAGCGCGTCATTGAAACCAGTTCGCGCGCCTGCTCCGCCGTGTCGACCATCGGCACGAGCAACGAGCGTGCGCCCGCATCGAGCAACTGCTTGATGATCCACGCCTCGCCAACCGGCGGACGCACCACCGGCTCGACCGGAAACGCCGCGAGCGTCTGCAACTGCGCGAGGATCGTGCGTAGATCGTTCGGCGCGTGCTCGCCGTCGATCAGGAACCAGTCGAAGCCGGCGGTCGCGCAGATTTCAGCGGCCACGCTGTCGGCCATGCTGAGCCATAAGCCGATCTGCCGCTGGCGTGCCGCGATGGCGGTCTTGAATGCGTTCGGATGCTGCATGTCGAATGGTCTCCAATGAGTTACGGTTTCTTGACGGTGGCGGCTTCCACAAAACTATTCGTATAGGTCGACGGCAAATCGATCCGGCTACGCGCCCCCGCGATCAGCGGGTCCGATCCGGCCAGCACGTCGAGTACCGCCGCGGCGCCCTTCGGGTCGTAGCGGCCGTCCGTGGAATAGACGGAACGGGTATGCTCGATGGCCTTCAGATACATGGCGCGGTCGCCCACCTGATACGACTTGGGCAACGCATCGGCAATCTGCGCGGGGGTCGCGGTCTGCAGGAATTTCTCCGCACGCAGCATGGCGTTGACCACCGCCTGAACGGTATGCGGATTCTTCTTGATGAAATCGGTGGTGGATATCACCGAGCCTTCCGGATAGGTGCTGCTGCCGATCGAGGCCATCACGCCCTCGCCGGTGCGCAGATCGGCGACCACCTTCAGTTCATTGCTCTCGGTCAACATCGTGATGGTCGGATCGATACCCACGAGCGCGTCGAGCTGTCCTTGCTTCACCGCGGCCGCCGCGCTGGCTTGCGCGCCGACGCCGATCACCGCATACGATTTGCGGTCGACGCCGTTACGAGCCGCAATGGCATCGAGAATCATGTTCGTGCTCGAACCCGGCGAGGTCACGCCGATCTTCATGTTGGCGAGACTTTTCAGCGACGTATATTTCGCCTGCCCCTGCCTGGTGATGCCCAGCACGAACGCGGGATATTTGATCATCAGCACGAACGCCTGCAGGTGCTGGCCGTGCGCGGCCATGGTGAGCGTGTTCGAATAGGCGCTCACCACCATGTCAGCACTGCCGCCGAGAAGCGCCTGCAAAGTTTGCGGACCGCCCGCATACATGCTGCGTTCGACGTCGAGTCCTTCGTCCTTGAAATAGCCCTTGGCGAGCGCGATTTCGAAAGGATAGTAGGAAATCACGGAACTGGTGGTCGCGATGTCCAGATGGGTTTTCTCCAGACCGCCCTGGGCGTGGCTGAGCGTGGCAATGCCGAGCGTCAATAGCGCGCAGCACAGCGTACGGAAAGTGTTTTTCATGTCGGTGTCTCCTTGTATTTGATATCGGCCTGTCTACCGCTTTGCATATGTCAGGGCGGTGCGCTTGTGCGTGCCTCGAACGCGGCGATCCGGTCGGCGAACTGCAAGGTGTAGTCCACGCCATCGATCCCCAGCAGCAGGCATTTGCGATTGAACGGATCGACTTCGAGCCGGTAGTCGGCATCCCGCGTGCCGACGATCTGACGCTCCAGATCGATCGACAGCGTCGTACCCGGCGCGTCTTCCAGCATCGCGAGCAGGCCGGCGACCACCTCCGGCGGCAGCACCACGCACAGAACACCGTTTCTGACGCAGTTGTTGAAGAAGATATCGCCAAAGCTCGCGGCAATCACCGCGCGAATACCGTAGTCCGCAATCGCCCAGACCGCCATTTCGCGCGACGACCCGCAACCGAAGTTCGGTCCGGCAACCATGATTTGCGCGTCGCGATAAGCGGCCTGGTTCAGCGCAAAATCGGCCCGCTCGTTGTCGTGGTCGTCAAAACGCAAGTCGTGGAAAAGATACTGGCCGAAGCCCTCCGCGCGTTGCTTGCGTAAAAAGCGCGCGGGAATGATCTGATCCGTGTTCACGTTCGAACTGGCAATAGGCAGCGCGACGGCTTCGACGCGCAAGAACGGTTGCATGCACGGCTCCCTAAAGAAATTGACGCACGTCGGTCAGATGCCCGGCGATCGCAGCCGCCGCGGCCATGGCCGGGCTCATCAGATGCGTACGCGATTCCGGCCCCTGGCGGCCGACGAAATTGCGGTTCGAGGTGGAGGCGCAACGTGCCCCTGGCGGCACGGTGTCGCCATTGGTCGCGAGGCACATCGAGCAGCCCGGCTCGCGCCACTGGAATCCGGCCGCCACGAAGATGCGATCGAGGCCTTCGGCTTGCGCTGCGAGCTTTACCTGCGCCGAGCCCGGCACGACCAGCGCCGTGACGTGGGCGGCGATGGTTTTGCCCTTCACGATCGCCGCCGCCGAGCGCAGGTCCTCGATGCGCCCATTGGTGCACGAACCGATGAACGCATAGTCGATCTTCACGCCGTCGAGCGGCTCGCCGGCGCGGAGGCCCATGTAGTCGAGCGTGCGCTCGATCACCGCGCGACGTTCCGGCTCGCCGGCGCTTGCCGGGTCCGGCACCGCGCCGCTGATCGGTAACGCATCCTCGACGCTGTTGCCCCAGGTGACCATGGGCGCGATGCGGGTGGCGTCGAGCGAAACCTCGGTATCGAAGGCGGCGTCCGGGTCGCTGAAAAGCATGCGCCATTGCGCCAGCCGAGTGTTCCAGTCTTCCCCCGCTGGTGCGAACGGCCGGCCTTTTATGTAGGCGAAGGTGGTCTCGTCGGGTGCGATGATGCCCGCCCTCGCGCCTGCTTCGATCGAGAGATTGCACAACGTCAACCGCCCTTCCATCGACATCGCCGCAATCGTGCTGCCGGTGTACTCGATCACATGTCCCGTCGCGCCCGAGGCGCCGATCTTCGCGATCAGCGCGAGCGCCACGTCTTTCGCGCTGACGCCGCGTCCGAGTTCGCCGTCGATCGTCACACGCAGGGTGCGCGGCATGCGTTGCCATACGCTTTGCGTCGCCAGCACGAGCGCGACGTCCGACGCGCCGACACCGAACGCCAGCGCGCCGAGCGCACCGTGCGTCGAGGTATGGCTGTCGCCGCACACAATGGTCATGCCCGGCAGACTCAAACCTTGCTCGGGCCCGACGACATGCGTAATGCCATGCCGCGGATCGTCCATGCCGAATAGCGTGATGCCTTCGCGCTGCGCGTTGCGGGTCAGCGAGGCGACCATATCACGCCGTTCGGGGCCGTCGACGTCGTCGAGCGTGCGCCCCGTGGTCGGCGCGTAATGATCGGGCGTCGCGAACGTACGGTCGGGACGGCGCACGGTGAGGTTCTTCGCGGCGAGCACCTGAAACGGGTTGCGCGAGCCTTCGTGAATCAGATTCCTGTCGATATAAAGGAGACTCTGGCCGGTATCGTCGCGCACGACTTCATGGCTGCTCCAGATCTTTTCGAACAAGGTCTTGCCTTGCATGATGGACACAATCCGTCTCCGTTAGTTGTCGGCGCGCGCTTTGGCCGATGCGCCCGAGGCCGGTTGCCAGATCAGCAGGCGCCGCTCGATACGCGTCACCAGTGTGTCGATCAGCAACGCGAAGACGGTCAGCACCACGATGCCGGCGATCACCGCATTGATGTTGAAGGACCCTTCGGCCTCCAGAATCAGATAGCCGATGCCGCGCGCCGAACCGAGGTATTCCCCCACCACCGCGCCGACGAACGCCATGCCGACCGCATTGTGCAGGCTCGAAAAAACCCAGCTGGCCGCCGACGGCAGATACAGATAGCGCAGCATCTGGCTGCGGCTCGCGCCCAACATCCGCACATTCGAATGCACCACCGGACTGACTTCGCGTACGCCCTGAAAGACGTTGAAGAACACGATAAAGAACACCAGCGTCGTACCCAGCGCGACCTTCGACCAGATGCCGAGGCCGAACCACAGCGCGAAAATCGGTGCGAAGATCACCCGTGGCATCGCGTTGGCGGCCTTGATGAACGGATCCAGCAGACGCGCCAGAAAATCATTCAACGACAGCAGTAAACCCACTACCACCGCCGCGCCGGTCCCGACCAGAAACGACAGCACGGTCTCCACCAGCGTCACCCATAGATGCGGCAGAATTTCGCCGCTCTGGAACCATCGCCAGACCTGTACGAACACCGGCCCCGGATCGCCGAAGAAGAACACCGGCATCACGCCGAGGCTCACCAGCAGTTGCCACAGGCCGAGCGTTGCAGCGAGCAGCAACAGACGCCACAGCAGCATCAGATCGCGCGGCGCACGCGTGTTTGTCGGGCGCTTCGTCATGCGCATGGCGCCTTCGATCGGTTCAGCGTTTGCTCTGTTCATAGCCTTTCAGCACCTCATCACGAAGAACGTCCCAGATCTGGGTATGCAGCGCCACGAAACGCTCGGAATTACGGATTTCGGACACCTCGCGCGGGCGCGGCAAATCGATCGGAAACTCTGCGATCGGCCGCGTGCCCGGTCCCGCCGACAAGACGACGACGCGGTCCGACAGCGCGATGGCTTCATCCAGATCATGGGTAATGAACAGCACCGACTTGCGGTCCGCCTGCCATAGCGCGAGCAGTTCGGATTCCATCAACTGGCGCGTCTGGATGTCGAGCGCGCTGAACGGTTCGTCCATCAGGATGAGCGGCGGATCGAGAATCAGCGCCTGGGCGAGTGCGACGCGTTTGCGCATGCCACCCGACATCTGATACGGAAACTTGTGGCCGTGCCCCGCGAGGCCGACGCGCGCCAGCCACAGTTCGGCGCGCTGTCCGGCTTCGGCGCGGCTGACGTTGGCGAACTGCAGGCCCGCGGAGATGTTGTCGATCGCGCGCCGCCACGGCATCAGCGCTTCGCCTTGAAACAGATAGGTCGCGTGACGGTTGATGTCCGTCACCTCGCGGCCGAAACTGAGCACCCTTCCCGACGATGGAAACAGCAGACCCGCCGCCATGTTGAGCAAGGTCGACTTGCCGCAGCCGGTCGGACCGACCACAGACACGAACTCGCCGGGCGCGACGCTCAAGCTCGCGTTGTCGACTGCCGTATAGCATTGCTTGCCGGACGCATGCGAAAACGTGCACGTGACGTTTTCGAACGCGAGCGCGGCACCGGCCTGCGCGGCCGCCGGTGTCGGCAACGCATCTGCGCGTCGCGTGCCGGATGCGCCTGATTGGACACCCGGCAGCGCGGATTGGATCAACGCGGAACGAATCATGGCCGTCAACCCGCGAGTGCCGCGACCACCGCATCGCCCATGGCGCGCGTGCCGACCTGGGTGCAACCCGTTTCCATGATGTCGCCGGTACGCGTGCCCGCCGCGACGACCCGGCGCACCGCCTCCTCGACGAGCACCGCTTCCGTCTCGCGTTTGAGCGTGTAACGCAGCAGCATTGCCGCGGAAAGAATCGTGGCGAGCGGGTTGGCGATGTCGCGCCCGGCAATGTCGGGCGCCGAGCCGTGGATGGGCTCGTACAGCCCCTTGCCGCCGGGCGCCAGCGAAGCCGACGGCATCATGCCGAGCGAGCCCGCGAGCATCGCCGCTTCGTCGGAGAGAATGTCGCCGAACATGTTGCCCGTGACAATCACGTCGAAGCGCGTCGGTGTGCGCAATAGCGCCATCGCGGCAGCGTCGATATAAAGATGCGTGAGTTCCACATCCGGATATTCGCGGCCCACTTCCGTCATGACGTCGCGCCATAGCTGCATGGTCTCGAGCACATTGGCTTTGTCGACCGAACATACCCGCCTGTTGCGCTGCTGCGCTGCTTTGAATGCGACGTGGGCAATCGCCCGCACTTCAGATTCGCGGTAACGCATGGTATTGATCGATTCGCGCTCGCCATTCGCGCTTTCCACCGGACCGCGCGGTTCGCCGAAGTAGATATCGCTCGACAGTTCGCGCACGATAAGCATGTCGAGTCCGTCGATCACTTCGGGCTTGAGCGTCGACACGGACGCGAGTTCCCGGATCGGCCGGACCGGCCGTAAATTCGCGTTCAGACCGAGTGTCCTGCGCAGTTGCAGCAACCCTGAGCGAACCTTATTCTTGCGCAGCCACTGTTCATACTCGGGGCCGCCTACCGAACCGAACAGGATGGCGTCGCAGCGTTGCGCCATCGCCAGCGTTTCGTCGGGCAGCGGCTTGCCGGTCGCCTCCACACCGCTCATGCCGATGGCCCCATACTCGAGTTCGAGTTCGAAGCGCCCGTTCGAGACCGCTTTCAGAACCTTGACGGCCTCGGGAACGATCTCCCGGCCCACTCCATCGCCCGGCAATACGGCAACCTTCATTGCGTGTCTCCATGATTAGTTGGGTACAGCGGCGCAATGCATCGAGCACGCCGCTGTTCTGGCCTCGATATTAGGAACAGCGGCACGGGCTCGCTATTTCTGTTTGACGAAGGGGGCTTGTCGATCGGCGACGCTCACAGCCGGCGTCAGCGATCCGGCGGGTGCCGCGAGGACCGGCGAAAGGACGCCAACGCCTTACGTCATCGGAGCGCGGCGTAAAATGACACAGGCTGTACGCGCGAGCCGCGCAGAGGATGCGCGGCGACCATGGCGCTCCTTCAACGCGATATTCCTGGGGAAAGCACTAACGCCGGCTGTGCTTTGATGTGTCGAAACAAACCGGACGCGATCACCTCGGCGGTCAACGTTCGGGCAGGGAACCTGTATGAGAATCGATCTTTACACGCTGCAACTGTTTGTCGCCGTCATGGAGACCAAGAGTCTCACGCAGGCCGCCGCGCGCGAGCACATAGCGGTGTCGGCCATCAGCAAGCGCATGTCGGACCTGGAAGCGATGCTCAATCAGCGTTTGTTCGAGCGTCGTCCCACCCGGCTCGAACCCACGCGGGCCGCCCATGTCCTGCTCCGTCACGCCAACACGATTCGCCGCAACATCCAGCAGCTTGAAGTGGAGATGACGGATCTGTCGGAAGAAGTACGCGGTACCGTCCGGATTGCCGCGAGCATCGCGGTGGTCACACAATATCTGCCGCAGCAATTGCGTACATTCTCCGGATTGCATCCCGGCGTCAGTGTCGAACTCACTGACAGTCTGAGTCCGCACGCGATCAAGCTCGTTGCCGACGGGCAGGCGGACATCGGCATATTCGGCGATCCGTTCGCGGCAAACGGCTTGAGCACGCTGCCTTATAACGAAGAGAGGCTAGTTGCGGTGCTGCCCGTGGGACATGAACTGCTAGCGCGGCCGAGCCTGAGCTTCGCCGAGATGCTGCCGTTCGAGTTTGTTTGCCTGCGCAGCGAAAGCTCGTTGAGCACACTGCTTTTCGCAGCGGCGGCCCGGCTTGATCGGCAGATCAGCCGGCGCGTCCAGGTAAGCGGCAACGAAGCGGTCTGCTGCATGGTGGAGATGGGCATGGGCATTTCGGTGTTGCCTGCGCCGTGGCTCGAGCGCCACCCGAGTTTCGCCGGTATCGAAACCCGGACGCTCGATGAGCCTTGGGCGCAACGTCACCTTCACCTATGTTTCAATGGCGACCGGCATACGTTGAATGTTCCGACGCAACTGCTGGTCGAACATCTTCGTAAGGCAGACTAACCAGCGCTTGCTGCAGCACATCTTGCTCGAAGCACGCGAATCATGTGCAGGCCAGTGCCAGATTGATGGACCGGCGTCGTGAAGCGGTGAGCAAGACGAGATCGCTTTGTCACGGCCACCGCTTTGCTGCCGTCGTTATCAGCTTTCCGCTTCGCTGATATTTCCGGTTGAGCCTGAGCCTGCGCGACGTTGAGGCGTTATTGCTCAAGCGTGGTGTCGTGGTCACGTACGACACGGTCCGCCGCTGGGCGAGCTTGTCGCCCAGACGGCCAGCAAACTCTCCAACTGCGCCCTTCGCCAAACCGGGCATGATCATCAAGGGAATAAATCTGCGGCACTGGCTGTTTTACCAAGACTCTCATAGTCTAACGAGCTAACTACATGCCATCCATTAGGATCCCGCGGTTTCTTCACAATCCGTCGCAAGCGAACGCGCAGCCAGGTTTCCAGTGGACGTCGACCCAATACCATGGCTCTGCCGTACAAAGTCGCGATCATCCCGTCCGGCGACGGTCAGCGCGTCTCCATAGCTCCTGGTTCATTCGGAGCGCGGGTGTACGCTGGCACGAACGGCGCAAGTGCGTCGAACCTCGTGCGCGCGCAGGGCGCCCAACAGGTTGGAAGGACAAGCGCACCCGTTCCATTGACAGGCAACGTGTCCAACTTCAATGCGGCCGCGTGGGCAACCGCCCAGATGCGGTTTCTCGATGGCGATATCGGTTCGCCATCCATGATTCGTTGGAATCCGGGCAAGTACGACTCGCCGGACGGACATCGCCCTCCCTTCATTGGACTAGCCCATGAACTGATTCACGCACTGCGCAGCCTGAAGGGCGCGACCGCCGTCTATGCTGAAGCCGACGAGCGCGCGGTGACCGGCCTTCACCCGTATCCGGCAGGCCCGATCACGGAGAACGCGATCCGCGCCGACCACGGCATCGCGCCACGAACCCGGTATTCAGGCCTCCAACCGGGCGCACTGACCACGTGAACACGGTTAAAGTCGAACTGCCTGTGCCAGGTTTTCATGGCTTGATTAGGAAGCGATCTCTTCCTATTATACAACCCATGGACAAATCAGTCACACCTTCTCCGGGACCTCGCAGCCCCGGACGCCCACGGGAGTTCGATCTCGATCACGCGCTGGACAAGGCCATCGGCACGTTCAGCGAGAACGGCTATTACGCCACCTCGCTCGGCAAGCTCACGGCTGCGATGGAGATCGCCGAGGGCAGCCTCTACAAGGCCTTCCGGGACAAGCGCGGCGTCTTCCTGGCCGCATTCGAGCGCTACGTCATGCTGCGCAGCGAGCGGCTGGCGCAGGAGCTGGCAAACACACGAACCGCACGCGACAAGGTCAGGGCCATGCTCGCCGTCTATGCCGAAGCCAGCCACGGCAAGACCGGCCGGCGCGGCTGCCTCGTCGTGGGCAGCGCTGTCGATCTCGCAAGCACCGATCCCGAAATGGCGAAGCGCGTCGCCGCCGTGCTCGCGAGCCAGGAAAGGCGTCTCGTCGAGTTCATTCGAGAGGGACAAGAAGATGGCTCCGTTTCCTCGCTGGTCGATGCTGCCGTCACCGCCCGCCTGCTGCTGTGCGTGGTGCAGGGAATGCGCGTCCTGGGCAAGACCGGCCGCTCCCGTGAGGAGATGGCAAGTCTCGTCGATAGCGCGTTGAAGCTGCTCGACTGAGCATTTGCCTAATTTGGAAGAGGTCTCTTTCTATATGAAACCGGCCACGCCAACCGACCTCCGCGAAACCAGTCCCACCAGGCGGTTGGACGCGACCGCTGATCACCCAGACTCGACCAGGAGTACACCATGTCGCATGACGTCGTTCAAACCTCCGCCGCGGACACGTTGCCGCCCTTCGACCCTGCGACGTTCTGGACGCAGTTCCACCACGATACCGTCGTTATCAAGGGCGTGCGGCTGCATTTCGTCGAAGGCGGCCGCGGCGCGCCGATCCTGCTGCTGCCCGGCTGGCCGCAGAGCTGGTACGCATGGCGTTATGTGATGCCGCTGCTTGCCAAGGCCGGCCGACGCGTGATCGCGCTCGACCCGCGCGGCATGGGAGACTCCGATCGGCCCGCCTCTGGCTACGAGATGCGTACCGTGGCCGCCGAGCTTCATGGTTTCGTCGAGGCGCTGAAACTGACCGCCGACGGGCCTGTCGACATCGTCGGTCACGATCTTGGCACCTGGATCGGCTATGCCTATGCGGCCGAATGGCCGGGCGACGTGAAGCGGCTCGCCGTGTTCGACGCGGCGCTGCCCGGCATCACCCCGCCGCCTCCGGCCGGCATTCCCTCGGCGGAGGCGAATGTCAAGACCTGGCACCTGGCCTTCAACCGGCTCGATGATCTGCCGGAGATCCTGCTGCAGGGACGCGAGCGGGAGTTACTGACTTGGCTGTTCAGGGCCAAATCCACTCGTCCCTGGACGATCACGCCGGCGGATCTCGGTGAATATGTGCGCGTCAACGCCGCCCCTGGCGCGACGCGGGCGGCGCTTTCCTACCAACGACACAATCTCGGGCCCGAAGGAATCGCGCACACTCGGGCCCGCGCCGAGCGCATGCTCGCCATGCCGGTACTCGCTGTCGGCGCGGAGAGCGGAGTCGGAGCAATGCTGCTGGACACGATGCGCTTAGTCGCGGTGGATGTGCGGGGTGCTGTGTTTGCTGGCTGTGGGCACTATATGCCCGAAGAAGCCCCTCGCGCAGTCGCCGAGCAAATCATCAGGTTCATGGGTAAATGAATGCGGCCGCAAGCCCACTCGCGACGGCGCTGTCAAGTTGACGAGCGTAGGCTACATGTCTGAATCAAGAGTAGTTATCCTTATCAGATAACTAGGTTGGCTGCGGTTGGGACAGGCCTGTCTTGCCATGTGGCGATGCGTTCTTTTAGTATGGCGCGATGACAATCCGCGTTCATCTGATGTCTGGGCAGCGCGAAGTGCTGCCGGATCGGGCCGAAGCATGCGAGAAACGCCTGCGTGGGACGCGCGTCGCGAAAGTCGCACATCTGGCGCTCGCGCCTGCGGGTTGGTTGGTGGCTATTCTCGGCGCGGTTTTTCACGCGAGCAGCCGCTTTGATAAAGACGTGCTTTACCTGAGCGAGTTCAGGAATATCAGCCTCCAGCGAGGCTGCGCTGTAGCAACTATCTCGAAGCGGAAAATCTCAGGAGCGGTGAGCCTCGGCCGTGAACCGACCGATCGCGTGCGGAGCCGCGTTGATGAAGGCGTCAATTGTTACATCGAGAACGGTTTGGCTTAGCTCGTGGTCCGTTGACGTGCCAAAGGCGCAACGCCGAATTCCATGATAGAAAATCCCACCGTGAAAGGACCATACGTAGTCAAGTTCGTCTTCCGTAATGGGAATGTCGACCCCAGACGCCATCCTGTACTCCGCGCGTAATTCCTCGCACAGCGGCATCAGAATGCGCTGCTCAAGGATACGAAAGTACCTGCGATTTATTTCCACGCCCGAAAGACCCGCGAAGACATAAAGTCTCATCCAATCTCGATTGAAGACCACCTTCAGGTATGAGTTATAAAATCGGACAAGCCGTTCCCGAAGCGGAAGTGACCGGTCACGGATCAGCTTGGGCCATTGACTGTCCCAACGTTGGGTGAACACGGCGTTGAACACCGCATCAATCAGATCATCTTTCGATTGGAAGTAACGAAACATGAGTGGCTGAGTGACTCCAATCTGTTTCGCCAGGTCATGGGTCGAACCAGCAAAGCCATGCTCGGAAAAGAAATTGATGCTCTCCCGGATTATCTGCGCCCGCCTCTCGTCTGGCGATTGCCGGCGCCGCTTTTCTGGCACCGCAGCGACAACAGCGCTGGTGCGGGTCGATTTCGCTCTGCCGTTCACGTTACCTTGCATCCTCTCGAAAGTCCGTTGCCATTTTGGGCTGTCCCGTGACTTGGATCTTGGGCATTGGCCGCCTGCTACGTTGTCAACTGGCTACCGACGTCCGCGATAGGCGTGGGTGCGTCTTTCACGGCTACTGGCAGTAATCCGGATTGCGCTGCCAGTTCATGGCGAACAAGCCGCTGCATTGAAACCAAGTAGCTCACACGCGGTGCACCGTCGACGCCGCGCCCTTAGCTATTATATCGACAATGTGCACAGTAGGCCCGGTATTGGGCGATAGCAGACCTTCTTCACGGGCTCCCACTATGCGTCGACGTTCGTTATCACCGTGTGCCACACACCGCACGGTATATTGTTCAAAAAGGCCCACGGTCGTTACTCGCCGATGACCATTTCCAGTCTCAGTCGTCGACAAAATAGACTGCCTCCGCTTGGCCGCGTAGCCGGATCGCCTCGTCAAACCACCGACGCCATCCTGCAGAGATTCTTCGCCATACACCAAGCATTGCGACCCAGTTAAAGTTCATTTCCGCCTCCTGCTCTGTTTGCTCCTCGGAGGGTGACTTTTCCCAGACCCGCGCGATGCTCTGGAAAATCGTCACGTCCATTGCGTTTCAGGCGGCCGTGTTCGACGATCCACCTGCATTGCCGCCTGCATGTTGATGTCCCTTGTGGCCGCTGGTCGACGGTACTCCGCAGTCCTTTTCTTCAAGAAAGGAAGCCACCGCTTGAGACGCTGTCTCCCGCTGGGTGCATTCGTCGAAACGTGGAACGACCAGATGTGGTCAAGCTCGTCATTGGTAATCGGACGTGCGTCAGCTCCGATCATGCCGAATTCCGCCCGCACCTCCACGCAAAGCGGTCGCAAAACCGCTGTTCTATGATCCGGAAATAACGCCTGTTGATGCGAGTGTCCGAAAGACCAGCAAATACGTACAGGCGCATCCATTGCCTGTTGAAAACCACTGGCAGATAGACGTCGTAAAGGCCAACAAGCGCTCGCGCAACGGACGGGAACGGTCGCAGACCAGGCTCGACCATTTCACCGCACCATAGACCTGAAAAGACTTTGTCAAAGACCGCGTCGAACAGATCTTCCCAGGACTCGAAATACCGGAGCAGCAACGGCTGTGGCACGCCAATCTGCCTCGCCAACTCCCGGGCCGAGCCAGCGAATCCATGCTCGAGAAAAAACTGCGCAGCCTCGGGAAATCGGCGAGGAACAACACCGGCCGAAAACAGCGCTTATCATTGTTTATTACATGATAAGTTATATGTCAAAATGCATGAAGTCAAGCGTCCCCGGCTAGGGGTTTCCCCATCAGGATATGATCTGGGTTTACTGCATCCCGAGCCGCTGCACGCCGGCGATACACAGCAACGATTCAATGGAAAAGCACTGATGAATCTCGGTCCGGTCAATAGGGAAGTCGAACCCGAACGACGCCCCGCTACGGCCTATGAGGTCGCTGAACTCGCGGGCGTGTCCCAGTCCGCGGTATCTCGCGTCTTTACTCCTGGTGCCAGCGTGTCGGCGACCATGCGCGCAAAAGTCCTGGATGCAGCACAGCAGCTTGGCTATCGTCCCAACCTGGTTGCCCGCTCGCTAATTACCAGACGCTCGAGTCTCATTGGCGTCGCGGTACCTAGTACCGCCAACCCTTTCTACCAGGCAGCCCTTGACGCGCTTTCCGCCTCCTTTGCCAGAATCGGCTACCGGGTATTGCTATTCACCTCCGATCCTATGGCGGGCTCCGACCCGCTCCTTGACGAGGTACTGCGGTACCGGGTGGATGCGCTCGTTCTCATATCGACAAGCCTTTCATCCCATTTCGCGGACGAGTGCCTGCAACTGGGTCTTCCGGTGGTCATGCTAAACCGCAAGACCGACAGCGATTCGGTTTCCAGTGTTACCGGCGATAACCGGCGAGGGGCAAAGGAGCTTGCCGCCTTCCTGCTCGCCGGTAAACATCGGCGTTTCGCGTACGTCGCTGGACTTGAACATTCATCAACCAGCCGGGACCGGGAGGCCGGATTCCTGGAAGGTCTGGCCGAACGCAGGGTCCGTCGTATTGAACGCGTGGTCGGAAACTATTCCACTGCTGACACAGAGTCGGCCGTACGCACGCTGCTGTCGTCGGCAACACCTCCAGACGCCATCTTCTGCGCCAACGATTACATGGCACTTGTGGCTATCAATCTTGCCCGCACGGAATTCGGACTCCAGGTCGGTACCGACCTTTCCATCGTCGGGTTCGACGACATTGAGATGGCGCGATGGCCCATCTTCGGGCTGACCACCTATTCGCAGCCCGTTGATCTAATGGTCCGGCGAGTCGTCCAGGTTGTGGAGCGTCAGCTTTCCACAGCAGTGGCGCCCACTGTGCAGCACATCATCGACGGAGAATTGATCGTGCGTGGATCCGCGCGCATACCACAGACCGGCGTCGTGCGGTCCGCAGACCACTGGATCTGGCGCTCGCGGAAGCGCCCGGACACATCGCAATGAGCAGCGTCCGGTTTCACACCAAACTTACACTTATCAACTGATAACTTGAAATTTTTCCGAGACGGGCCTATCCTTATGGTGCGTTTGCATCCGTATGCAAACGTACGTTGCATTCGAATGCAATCCACAGATTAAACATGAAGGAGAACGCCAAATGGCCAAATGGCTCAAGCACGGCGCAGAAGCCGAAGTGATCAAGTCTGCAGCGAAAGAAGTACGCGATACCGTGGAAGCAACCCTCGCGGACATCGAGACGCGTGGGGATGAGGCAGTGCGCGAACTATCGATCCGGTTCGACAAGCTGGATCGCGAGGATTACCGGCTGTCGCAGCGTGAAATCGACGATTGCCTTTCCCAATTGACCAAACGCGACATCGCGGACATCGAATTCGCGCAGAAGCAGGTGGAAAACTTCGCACGACACCAACGGGAATCGATCCGCGACATCGAAGTGGAAACGCTTCCCGGCGTAATCCTCGGGCACAAGAACATTCCAATCAACGCCGCGGGATGTTATGTGCCGGGCGGCAAATACCCACTACTGGCTTCCGCGCACATGTCGGTAATCACCGCTCGTGTTGCCGGTGTACCACGCATCATTACCTGCGCGCCGCCCTTCCACGGCAAGCCAGCTCCCGCCATCGTCGCTGCACAACATATGGCAGGTGCGAACGAGATCTATTGCCTCGGAGGCATCCAGGCGATCGGTGCCATGGCAATCGGCACAGAGAAGATTGCACCTGTGGACATTCTGGTCGGACCGGGTAACGCCTTCGTCGCAGAAGCCAAGCGGCAGCTTTTCGGTCGCGTCGGCATCGACCTCTTCGCGGGTCCGACAGAGACGCTCGTGATCGCGGACGAATCGGTTGACGGTGAGATGTGCGCGACTGATCTGCTCGGACAGGCGGAACACGGTCCGGACTCACCCGCCGTATTACTGACAACCTCCGAAAAGCTCGCGCGTGAGACGCTGACGGAGATCGAGCGGCTGCTTAAGATCCTCCCGACCGCCGAAATTGCCCGCAAGTCGTGGGATAAATACGGCGAAGTCATTGTTGCGGACAGCGACGAGGAGATGGTCAAGATCGCCAACGACATCGCCTCCGAACATGTTCAGGTGTTGACCAGCGACCTTGATTATTTCCTGAAAAATATGACCAACTACGGTGCGCTCTTTCTCGGCCCGCGCACAAACGTTGCGTTCGGCGACAAGGCCATCGGCACGAACCATACGCTACCCACGAAGAAGGCGGCGCGCTATACCGGTGGGCTTTGGGTGGGCAAATTCCTGAAGACCTGCACGTATCAGAAAGTTATCACCGACGAAGCGTCTGCCCTGATCGGTGAATACTGTTCCCGCCTGTGCGCGCTGGAGGGGTTCGCCGGGCATGGCGAACAGGCTAATCTGCGGGTGCGCCGCTACGGACACAAGGAGGTGCCATACGGCGGCGCTGCGGTCTGAAAAACTTTCAGACCGCCCAGTTGCGGCAACGAGTGCGGAGCGACTCGCGGGTGGCTCCGTACACCGCGTGCCATAACGTACCTTCACTACCGATGAGCAGTTCGACGACAATGCAAAATGCGCCATCTAGCCGGCCGCCGTCCTTGCACCTGGAGCGTCGACAAGCGTCACCCTTCTCGGTCATCACCGCGTGAACGCTGCCGGTATGACACGCGGATTGCCTGCGGCGAAGCTGCGAACACCGCCCACGGCGCGGCTTCCCTCTCCCAACGTTCTGACGAAGCGGTGTATTGTGTCCGGCGCCGAACATCCGCGCGACCACTCTATGCCATTGCCAATAGAGGGCCGGCCATTGCCACCGAAAGGATACCCAGCAGCTGATCGTAGTGCATCTGTATCTCGGCATAGGTGACATCCGCCCGCCCGTCGTGCAGGGGAACATCAGCCACAATAACTGGCTCCGGCCAAGGGAAGATCGTTATGTCCGATGCCACCTCCCGGCAACGCTCCAAATGCCGGTTAAAGTTTTCGGCCGACTCAGCGTCTATCATGCGTCGACTCTCTCGGCGCCGCAAGCGTACAGCCTTCCTGGCCGTCTTGACCTCGACATATAACTGCGCGAGCGTGCATCGCATCTCTGCCTCCAGAGCTTCGCTCGTTAAAGTTTTGCTGATCGCTCGGAACGAGGCGTGCGCACTGCGTCGGCCTCAACCACGAGAAGCCTGGGACGAACAACACGGATCTGGTTGCCATCCGGTGAAGACTCCCGACACCGCATGAATCGCGATGCTGCAACGCTTTGCCAATCTCTTAGTATGCTCGGTAACACTGTGGGGTCGCGCGGTCCGTCACACCGGACCAAAGACCGGTAAGACAGACCGCGCGAGCGTGCCGAACAAGGCGGATCTGCTATTTCACCTTTGGCACTATCGGCAAGAGCACGTAGTTTTCACGTCCGCCGCCCAGGTGCAGTGTCGTTGTACCACCGAACACGTCGGCAGGCCGGTCACGAGGATCGTCGTGGAGAAACGGGCCACAGCCGGTGAACTCATTCTTCATGTTCGACAACTTGCCACCGCTCCCGCCTGGGTAGACGTAATCCTTGCCGCGCACGCTCAGGGCGATGCGCGCTCCCGGCGGCACAACGATTGACGTCGGCCAGAGCTCAATATCGAGTTCGTAGATCTGGCCAGGCGTGAGTGGTTGGATCTCATCGTGAGTGTGATACGGCCGGAAAGGCAGCGATTTATCCTGGTCGAGCTTCCGGTGGGACGCGCGCAGCCACCCCTGTGCGATCGGCGTGTGAGGGTCCAAGGCCCCGACGAATACCACCTCATTGAAGTCGGCAGAAAATACACGCAAGACCAGAAACAGATCCGCGTCCTTTGTCGTAGACGATACATGAAGTCGCGCTGCGATAGGCCCGGTCACCTCCACCTCCTGCTCGACCGGTGGCGTAACAAACGTAAGGCCGTCACCCAGCGCGTCGAACGGCAGTCTCGCAACTTGTTGCTGCTGCACGGTATCCAGCACGTGACCGTCAGCGTGAAGGTGGTAACGAGTCCACTGCGTGTGCGGGATCGGCCAGTTCTCCTCGAAGCGCTCGACGAATCTCTCCCCCGGGTGGCGAACCTGTAAGCGTACCTTCGGTTCCTGATCCCAGCCGTTGCTCTCACCCTTCAGGAAGTAATCGAAAAAACGCTTCTGGATGGCGATGCCGTAATCGGTGTAGTAGTGCGTCCAGTGCTCGATACCGTGAACCTCGAGCCACTTCTGCTTCGAGGCGGCGAGCATGTAACCCTCAAAATTGCCACGCGGGTGGAGCCCCTGGCCGCCCCAATTGGCAGCCGACAGCACAGGCACTTCGATATCGTTCCAGTCGGGCGTGCGGCACGTGTGAAATTCGTCGATCAATGGATGCTTGATGATTTCGTCCCACATGTCGAATCTGTTGCTACCGAGTTCCTCCTCGGTCAGCGTCGCGGGGCCCGACACCCATTCGCCATTCAACCGGCTACGATAACCGCGCTTGCCGAGGCCGTGTTGTACGGTCTTCACCTGCATGTCGTACCAGTTCTGAGCGAACGTGCAGTAGATTCCACCGTGGAAAAACATCTCCCGGTAGTAATCCTGAAAGCCTTCCCAGATACAGATCGCAGCGAGGTGCTTCGGCTTTTCCGCAGCAACCTGCCACTGATTGTTTGCATAGTACGAGATACCGCTTAATCCGACCTTTCCATTACACCAGGGTTGAACACCTGCCCAGTCGATGCAACGCGCGAAGTCCTTGATCTCCTGAGCCGACCAGGTCTCAAGGTAGCCCGGCGAGCGACCCGCGCCGCGGCTGTCGACGCGGATGCAGATGTAATCGTGCGGCACCCATTTCTCCGGGTCCGCTACCTCCCAGCTCTGATACGCGTTGGAGGAGCCAGCTGCCACGTCGGGATGTTCGTCCACCATGCGGTCCCACGCCGTCTTGTAGCCGTCTTCGAAATGCAACAGCTTTCCATAGGGTCCGTGAGACATCAGGACTGGAAATCGACCCTCTTTGGCAGGCCGGAAAATGTCCGCCCTCAGCACAACGCCATCACTCGTTCTGATCGGCACATCCCATTCGATAATCATACCCAGCCGGGTCTCGGTCCTCAGCGCCCGTGATTCGTCAGCCGGCGCATCGTCGGGCTCAAGTCTCGTTGAAGTCATTTCGTTTCTTCCTCTTTCAGGTTAATCCTGGGGTCGCGGGCGGGGCAGTCCCTCTATCTCGACCGTCTTCAATGGGCGATACGGTTGACCGCTTGTCCTGGTGTATCTGATAGCGGTTCAATGCCGGTTTCGCCTCGTTCAGAAGCGTCAGCGGGAGCCAGCACGGCAAACAGAATGCCGATCAGAAGGCCACAACCCGCAAGAAACAGAAACGCGGGAAGAACCGCATCTGTTGTTGCGCGCGGTGTGATGACGTTGCCCGTTCCCGCAATAACAGCGAGGCACAACGGACCGAGAATCTTGCCGATGCCGTTCGCGGCCTGGCCTACTCCGATGGCGCGGGCTGCAAGCCGCGTGGGGAATATTTCCGCCGAATAAGGGCCGATCACGCACCAGCCACCGTCGAAAAATAGAGCACCAACCGCAACCATGGCCACAAACAGCGGGAATCCCGCGACGGTTTGCTGGGCACCCAGCCCGGCGACACCAAGCGAGACCGCGATGCCAAAGCCGAAGATCGCGCAAACCCTCCTACGCGTGATCCACATAGGTAGCAAGGAAAGAAGCAGCCGGCCGGCAATTCCCGCGAGCGCTACGACGATGAAGTATCTTGCAGCTTCTGAAGGCGATATCTTTAGCAGCAACGCGACGATCGTTGGCCCCCAGAGATAGACTCCGTAGCCAGCCGTACTCAGTGCGGCCCACGTCACAATCACCAGTAGTGTGCGACCAGGAAACAGCAATAGCTCGCTGATCCGCCCATTGGGCGCAGGCGCATTTGTAACGCTCGTTGCTGTAGTCATCGTGGGTAGGTCATCGGCATCCATGCCGAGCAAGAGCGCGAATACGTTGCGTGCCTCGCCAAGCCGCCCTTTGCTGATTAGCCACTGTCCTGATTCGGGGACATACAGCGCAGCAAACAACGTCACGAGTAGCGGTGCAAAACCTAGGGCTGCAACGCCTCGCCAGCCGAATGCGTGCAGAAGGGTCGCGGCGGAAATCGAGGCAATCAGCGATCCGACAGAAGCGGCGATGAACGGAAAACCCGTCAACCGCGTGCGATAGCTCGCGGGTGTGTGCTCGACGAGCAGAACCGTCTGTGTCGTCGCCGCGCCTGCAAGCCCGCAGCCGACGAGAAAGCGCAACGCAGCGAACCCCAGCCACGCCCCTTCCGGTAAGAATGCAACTGCGCCTGCACCGAACCCGCAGATCGTTGTACTGATCAACAACACGCGCTTTCGGCCAAACGCATCCGCCAGAGAGCCGCTGAATAGCGAACCCACGATCGCGCCGGCCCCAGCGCTAAGGAGAATCAGCGACGATTCTCCGTAGGTCAGGTGCCATCCTGGACCGAGAACAGCGAGCAGGAAGCCGACGAGATAAAAGTCAAAGAAGTCGAGTGTAAAGCCGAGGCAAAACACGGAGAACGCGCCGAAGTAGCGCTTTGTGGGTCGCGAACTCGCGTATAGATTCAGCAAGTCCCGCCGCTGCGTGAAAGGTTGCATGAGCTGTCTCCATCTGTAATTTAGTCTGTGTAGCGATAACGTCACTGCTAGCGGTTACGGCATGCAGCGCGCCACCTGCTGCTTCCGTCACTGCGCAGTCCAGCCTCCGTCTATCCTCAGACTTGTTCCTGTCACCATCGCTGCAGCGGGCGACGCCAGGTAACAAACGGCCGCGGCGACATCCTCCGCCTGCAACAGCCGCCCCATCGGCAATCGCTCCATGACCCAGCTATGAAACCTGGCGTCCTCGAAAAAAGATTTCGTCATTGGAGTCTCGACGAATGTTGGCGCTACCGTGTTAACGCAGATACGGTACGCGGCGAGCTCCAACGCCATGGCCTTGGTAAGCCCCTCGATCGCATGCTTCGTCATGCAGTACACCGACCGACGGATCGCACCCACATGCCCCATCTGAGACGACATGTTGATAATCGATCCTCTGTCTGTGCTGCTCGCAATCATCTTGCGAGCACATGTCTGCGCTACCGTAAACATTGACCGCACGTTGAGCATCAGCATGGTATCGAGCTGCTCCAAAGTAACGTCAACGAATTCGGTCGGGAAATTCGTTCCCGCGTTGTTCACCAGGACGTCCAGCCGATCCATGCGGTCGACCACCGCAGCAAACGCATCGACATCTGTGACATCGCATACGAGTGCGGAGGCCTGACCGCCGGCGTCGTGGATTTTCCTGACTACCTCGTCAAGTTCGTTCGCACTGCGACTTAGTGCGTAGACCTTGGCGCCACGTTGTGCGAGAGCGCCCGCGATCTCTGCACCGAGCCCTCTTCCGGCTCCCGTCACGAGAGCCGCCAGGCCATCAAGGTCCGAAGACGATTTCTGCGACCGCATCATTGTTCCCGTGGAGGTATCTTCCGCATCTTGCTCTTCCGATGTACCGTTCAAGGAACTACTTGATGGCGAGCGGATTGAGAGGCGAGCCAACTGCTTTTGTAATCGGCAATGGCGGCGCGGTGAACATGAACTCGTACACGCCATCTTTCGCGCAGTCCTCCGCGAGTTCCTTGACGTAGAAAATCTCCCCCATGCTGATCCCAATCATCGGGATCACGACCCAATGCCACGGCTGCGTGCAGTCGTCGGTTTCATTCGGGCGTACTTCACATCCCCATGTGTCAGTGCAGATTGCCGCGATCTGTTTGTCGTGCACCCAGTTCGCCGTCTCGAAGGCGAGACCAGGAGCTGAACCACCGGCGTATCCACCCCAGTCCCCCTCGTGAAGACAACGCTCCATATGACCAGTCCGCACGATCACAAAGTCGCCTCGACGTACGGTCACACCCTGAGCTCGCTGAGTCGCCTCGAGATCCTCGATTGAGATCGCATCGCCGTCCTGCAGCGAATGGACACCAAGATGGCGCGCGACGTCGAGCAACACGCCGCGACCTACCATCTTCGCTTTCGTCTTCTCGATTCCGTTCTTCTGAGCGCCATCGCTATCCACAAGTCGTGCGTCGTAGCCGTTCCACATCTTGTCGTCAAAAAAGATGTGACTAAGGGCGTCCCACTGTGTGCCGCACTGCAGTGGCAGCGACACGGCGTCATCCGCATATCTAAGGCCGCCAGCGTCCTGGTTTCCGGCAACCGCGTCGGTCCCGGTGGCGAGCATCGTGTGGATCGGATTAAAGCGATTGCCCCAGTGCCCCTTCTGGGGACCGTCGCGATCGAAGTTCAAACCGAGGGAGAACACCCTGCCTTTGCGAACAAGCTTCGCAGCGGCCTGAATGTCCTCTTCCGCGACGTAGTTGAGGGTTCCAATTTCATCGTCGGGGCCCCACTTACCCCAATTCCTGCAGCGCTCGGCGGTGCTACGCACGTGGTCCAGAGTGAATTTGTTTGCGTCGTAACGATGTACCATTTCCATCTCCTTGTTTATTATTTGATAAATTATAAGTCGCCGAGTCAAATGTCAAGGGACTCATGTGGCGCCAGCTAATGTTTTTTGCAGAACCTGGGGTACTTCCTGATCCACCATACAGGGCAGAATGCATCGTCCCCCCGGCGTCGCTGCGGCCGCATCATGGAGCCGGACCGGCCGAGCGATACCGGCACCTGGTACGCTCAACCGGTCAGACGCCTCGTCACACCGCTTTACGCCTGGATGAGCTTGTCAGGTGTGATTGGCAGATCGCGTACACGTACTCCGATTGCGTCGAATACAGCATTCGCTACGGCCGCTGCGACGCCCGTCGCGCCGAGTTCACCGATCCCCTTGGCACCGAGCGGACCGGAGTTCGCGTCAAATTCGTCGACAAACGCCACGTCTATGTCAGGCGGGATGTCCGCGTTCACCGGAATGGGGACACCGGCAAGATCTTTTGCAAGCCAACGCCCGAGTGTCGGCTCGTAGTGACTGGCCTCCATGGCGGCCATACCCCATCCCCAGACAATGCCACCAATCATTTGTGATCGGGACGTCATGGCGTTGATGATCCGGCCCGCGCTGTAGACACCCGTTGCCCGGCGAAGTCGCAGCAGTCCCAGCTCGGGATCAACAGCGACTTCCACGAAGACAACCCCGAAAGATCGCGTGGGGAATCCCGGAGAGCCCATATCTACCGGCGCGTTGCCAGGCAAATCAAATGCTCCCTCCGATGCGAGTTCAGCCACGCCAGCTTCGCCCAATATGTCCTGGATGGTGCGCGACGTACTGCCGTAAGCGATACGTCCGCCCTCTAGCGAAACCTGGTCCGCGGGCCAGCCGGCCAGCTTCGCCAGTTTGGACCGGACATCCTGCGCAGCCTTTTGCACTGCGGCACCCGTGCTTATCGTGGTGCTTGAGCCGTAGGTGGGCCCGGCATACGGCAGGTTCGTGTCCCCCGATAGGGCCGTCACGCGCGCCGGGTCCAACCCGAGCACGTCAGCAACGATCTGGGGAAACACCGTGGCAGGCCCCGTGCCAATGTCGCAGAAGCTTGATTCAAGTTGAGCCGTCCCGTCAGCACGTAGCCTCACCTTCGCGGTCGAGTGAAACCGTGCCTGCCCCTGACTGCAGTCCGCCATCCCGCATCCGATCCGCCAGTGACCGTCAAGCGTTCCGCCTTTCGGACGTTCGCGCCACCCGAAGCGTCTTGCACCTTCGTCGTAGGCCTCCCGAAGCTTTTTCGACGACCACGGTTTGCCGCTCTCGGGGTCAAGCTCCGTGTAGTTAGCCAATCGCAGATCGAGAGGATCGACGTTTAACGATCTCGCCAGTTCATCCATGGCCGAGCCAAGTGCCCAAGATCCCGGACCATCCCAAGGTGAACGCATGAAGGTCGGCAAAACGACGTGACCACGGCGGATTCGGTGAGTAGCAGAAACGTTCTCGCAGGCGTAAAAGGACTTTGCGGGTACCGCACCAAATTCCACATAGTCGTCGGTCATACCTGTCACATTCACGGCCTGATGGCTAACACCGAGAAGCCTACCCTGCGCATCCGAACCAAGGTGTACTTCATGGGTCATCTGAGGTTGATAGCCGACCATGCCGTATTGCTGCTGGCGGGTCAGCACCATCTTGACTGGCCGACCCGCGACGCGGGCAGCCATGCTGACCAGGATTTCATGAGGCCATACAAAGGCTTTGGTGCCAAAGCCTCCGCCCGTATGCGGGGCGACGACGCGAACTTTGGAATTATCGATTCCGAATGCTGCCGCCAGCGTGTTCTGCACCGCCGGAAGATGCTGCACAGCATCGTACACAGTCAGCCTCCCACCCTCCCAAACTGCGAGAATGGCGCAAGGCTCCATCGGGTTGCCATGACGAGAGGGTTGCGTATATTCGCCGCCTGCGCGGAACGCCGCACCAGCAATTGCACCAGCGGCGTCACCCTTGTGGAATTCGAGTGCATTCGCTTTCGAATAATTACCCTTCTCTGGAGCAACGTCTGTGGCAGGCGCGGTGTCAGGTACGACAAACGGGCGCCTTTCATAGCGCACGCGTACGACAGCAGCGCCCGCTTCGGCTGCCTGCAGACTCTCTGCCAACACCATGGCGACCGGCTGTCCCTCGTAGACGATGTCGTCCGATTGCATGGGAATGAATCGCGTCGCAAGCGGCGGCACACTGATTTCGTCCAGCTTTCGATGCGCTCGAGGCATGTCGGACGCCCTCAACACTCTGACCACTCCGACTCGTGCCAAGGCGGCGCTCGTCTCTATCGAGACGACACGTCCTGCTGGAATCGTCGCATTGACGAACACCGCATAGAGTTGAGACGGGAGGTTCCGATCGCCCGAATAGAGCGCGGCACCCGTTACCTTGATGGGGCCGTCATGCCGGGGAATGGATTGACCCAGATTGCTCATCATGTCCTCGCTGCCGTATCGATGGTGCGCAATACTGCGTTGCGTGCGATAACAACCTTATAGCCGTTGCGCGAAAGTGGGCGCGCGTCGACCAGACCTGCGTCGACGGCTGCATTGATACCTGCGGAGCCTAGACGCTGACCGACCAATCTGCGCTCAGTTTCGTCCAACCTCCATGGCCGCATCGCCACCGAACCCAGCGCGATCCGCGCGTTCGCGATGACATCACCGTCAAGTTCGAGCGCCACGGCTGTCGACACTGTCGCGTACTCGTAGCTTTCGCGCTCGCGAATCTTCAGGTAGGCGGACTTTGGCCAGGCTCTCGGCAGTTCAACCGCGGTAATCAACTCCCCGCCCGCGAGTCGGTGATGCGCCGCCGGGTTTTCGCCCGGCAGCACGTGGAAATCGCGAGCTGGAATTCGCCGGCCTCCCCCGGGACGGTCTGTTATGAATACCGCATCGAGGGCCGCAAGCGAGACCGCCGGGTCCGATGGCTGTACAGCCACGCAGTCCTCGGTCCAGCCGAAAATGGCGTGCTTCTCGTTGAACCCGTGCAGCGCAGCACAGCCCGAACCCGCAACGCGTTTATTACAGGGTGTCGGCTCATCCGCGCGGAAATATGGGCATCGCACACGTTGTAGCGGATTCCCACCTATCGTCGCCAGATTCCGGATTTGCGCCGATGCAGCCTTCAGTATCGACTGCGAGAGGACAGGATAGTCACGCATGACCTGAGGATGCTGGGCGATATCGTTCAGCTTGCTCAACGCGCCGATGGTCAGCCCGCCAGACGATGTCTCTCGGATCTCCGACAAGCCCTCGATTCGACCGATATCAATGATCTTCGTTGGCCTCTCGATCCCAATGCGCATCCAGTTCAATAGCTCGGTGCCTCCTGCAAGGAACGCTGAGCCGCTGGAATTGGCAAGTGCGAGTGCTTCATCGGTCGATGACACCCGCTCGTATTCAAACGGCTCCATGGGCGCCTCCGTGCATTTCGACCGAAGCCGTCTCGACTGCCTCGGCGATTTGAGGATAGGCCGAACACCGACAGAGGTTTCCGCTCATCCACTCCCGAATTTCCGCATTGGACCGTGTGTGTCCCTCTTCAATGCAGCCGACCGCGGACATGATCTGCCCCGACGTGCAGAACCCACACTGGAAAGCATCGCATTTTATGAAGGCACGCTGCACCGGATGCAACGAATCGCCAGTTGCGAGTCCCTCGACCGTCGTCACGCGGCGGCCCTCCAGTGTGGCCGCTAGAACGAAACAGGAGTTGACTCGTCTTCCGTCCAACATAACCGTACAGGCGCCGCACTCCCCACGGTTGCAACCTTTCTTGGCACCGGTGAGGTGCAGCTGCTCTCGCAGTAGATCGAGCAACGTCACGTCGGAGCGCACTTCTACACGATGCGCAACTCCATTGATCGTGACCGATATGCGAACGATGCTGTTTGCACGCGCAGCGTGAGACCTGCGCTCCGTCGACGTAGGGACGGGTGCAGCCTGGACGCCATTTAACGCCACTGACGTCGCGGCGGCGAGAGTTGACCGGAATAGACCGCGGCGGGTCATCGTAAGGCCGCCCCCGACTTGATGTTCATCGCCGTCGGCCAGATCTGATTTTGCTTCCTGTTCGTCTTTCATATGTATTCCTAAATATCTGCATAACATTACGAACACAAAGCGTGCCTCGATTTCATGGAAGACAGCTACTCAAGAGCGCTTTGAGACACTTTCAAACCGGGGACAGGGTTTATTGTGCGCGCACGACACCGAAGGCTCGATAGCGTTTATGTCATTTTTAAAATGACAATTTGTCATTGATATGGCCGGCGAATTGCTTGTTCCCCGTCTAAGAGCTTCGTACAACCGCGACTTCACGTACGGCTAGAGCGAACTCTCATTCTTTCAAGTCGAAAGAACCAGCGACGACTGACAACTTTACCAAGGTAGAATTTCATTGCGGTAGTTCGCAAATACAAGTCCGTGCGTCCCGCGGCGTCTTTCCAGCGCTTCTACGACACCGGGAATACTCGTGTCGATGTCCAGAAACGCTTCCGGGCCGCCCATTTCAGTGCGGACCCATCCTGGCGCGACCACGTAGAAGGTGCGCGTATCCCCCGCACGCCGCGCGACCAGGGATCGCATCAAGGTATTGAGCGCCGCCTTGCTGCCGCGATATACCTCCCAGCCTCCAGTGGTATTGTCGGCGACACTGCCGAGCTCCGATGACATAACCGCGACCATACCGTCCGGACGCACATATTCGACCATCCGCTCGACGACCCGCATCGGACTCAGGGCATTCGTCACCATGACCCGCACAAACTCTTCCGTCGAAACCTCGCCGATCGTTTCCTGCGGGTCATTGGTCACGCCGGCATTCACAAAGAGCAGATCAAAACTTCTGTCCCCGCAACGCACGCATAGGTCTTCCACTTCGTCCGGCTTCGTAATATCCACGTATTCAATTTCTAGTGCGTCGCTGGCCTTTTGCAATTCGTGCAACGCTGTTTGACCGCTTCCGCGGCGCACAGTGGCAAGCACGTTCCATCCGCGATGCAGATACTCACGCGAAAGTCCCAGTCCCAACCCGCGGGACGCGCCAATAATCAGAACAGTTGGTTTCTCAGACATGACATAACTCTCCTAGGGGAATTTAACTAGCCGGTCTCGCGTTACGAGTGGGATGTCCGGCCTGCAACGCCGGAACAGCCGTACAGTCGGACGGATTCGATCAGACGGTTTCAGCCATACGCTGGATCATCCCGCGCACGACCGTTTCCAGCGGAACACTGCCTTTGACCGTACTTGCCGGGCATTCGAATTCGATCCACCCTTCGTTGAAGCCGTCCAACATCTGGATACGCGGCAACGGATTTTTCATTCCATGCGACGCGAACAGACCTTCCCACGTATCCCGAGCCACAGGCTCCATCCGAACATCCCTACCCAGTAACCGGGAGAACACTTCGGCGACTTCGTTCGGCGTCGTCCGACGCGGTCCCTCGAGTTCTATGATCCGGTGATCGGTCCAATTTTGGCGGAGCAGGCTCGCCGCCATCCGACCTACATCGGCGGTTGCTACCATAGGAACAGGCCTGTCTAACGGATAAAGGAAACTGGGAATTACGCCAGACGCAAGCGCCGGCTCCAGGTCGAAGGCGGTGTTTTCCATGAACCATCCCGCGCGAAGGCACGCGACTGGCATTGGCAGCAAGCCGAATGTTCGCTCCATCATTCCTGATTGCTGCAGCAAGCTGGGCTGCGTTGCCTGGGCACCGATAGTGGACAGGCAAACTACACGCTTGGGCATTGATACGGCCAGCGCGTCGCTCACTGCGGCGATTGTGGTCCTCGCCTCTGGAAACCCGGGTGCCGGATCGAAATTCGGAGGTAGCAAAATGAAGACTGCTTCCGCCCCGTCAAAGGCACGCGCCAAGGCGACTGCGTCGTTCATTTCAGCTGCTGCCACCTCGCATCCCTGGTTTGCCCAGTCCTCTCCTTTTACTGGATCACGAACGACTCCACGCACTTCCAGGCCCGCAGCAAGCAGAACACGTGCAACGACACCTCCTACTTGCCCGGTAATTCCAGTAACCGCAAACATCTGCCCCTCCTGATTCGCATCGTTCGATGGGGCAATTTTGTGCGCCGACACGTCTTTTCGCGATAACATCAGTGTCATTTGATATATGCTGCGGGGGCATTGATGGCCGGCTTCGACGAACGAATTCTGAACGGGATGGGTGTTCTGTCCGCGATAGTCGACACCGGCAGTTTCGCTGCTGCGGGTGACATGCTCGACATGTCTCAGTCGGGTGTCAGCCGCTGCATAGCACGGCTTGAAACGCGCCTAGGGGTCCGTCTCCTGGACCGCACGACGCGTTCTGTCACACTGACGGATGAGGGCCGCCGCCTTTACGAGCAAGTGATACCACTGCTTGCGGCGCTTGAAGAGGCCGCGACGTCCGCTACCGAGGGAGCGACAGCGGTACGCGGTCGCCTGAGGGTCAATGTCGATCCATTTTTTTCCCGCCTGCTCCTTGCCCCGAAGTTAGGGTCATTTATCGATCAGTATCCGGAGCTCCGACTGGAATTGGTCACAAGGGATCAGCTCGGCGATATGATCGCCGACGGCTTTGACCTAGCGGTCCGATTTGGTGAACCGCGACCTTCCAGTCTTGTGGCACGAAAGCTCCTCGATACGCGCATCCTGACCGTTGCAGCGCCCGCCTATCTCAAGCGCAAGGGCCGCCCCGAGCAACCCTCCGAGCTCGAAAATGACGCTCACCAATGCATAAGGTTCCGGGATCCCGAAACAGGGCGACCCTTCGACTGGGAATTTCACCGCGGGCGCAAGAAAATTTCCATTGAGGTGGCTGGGCGACTCACTGTCAACGATGTCGGCACAATGCATAGCGTCTGCGTGGCCGGGCACGCCATTGCTCAGGTGATGGAGCTCGGTGTAGAACAACTACTCGCGGATGGCCGGCTCGTGGAGCTGTTCCCCGACTGGCCCGACGATCGATTCCCACTTTACGCACTCTATCCGTCCCGCCATCATGTTCCGGCAAAGGTGCGCATGTTTCTCGATTTCATTGTGTCGCTCAGCGCAGCCCCAGAAAAGATGCTCGATAGGCGAACCAAGGCTAGCCGTCCCTAACGGCCAAGTCGCTCACTATCTTTTGGCTCAAAAGGTGGTCGCGTGTAGATGAGCGGTTCACCCGTCCTCCCGTGACCCTGCACTGACGAGTTTGGATCTCCCGGCTGCTAAAAAAACCGGCGCATTTCCGAGACTTTAACGACACACGTCCCCTATCGCGGTAGACAGTAGCGTCCGGCTCCCAGCTAAACCGTCGTCCGTCGCGACCTCAAGACGTAGCGGGGACGTCGTAACCCCAGCCCGTCTCCCAACGACGCGGATACATGCCGAGCATTTTGCCAGCCGCACTGGCCGCAGAAATTTGCCGCGCCGCGTTTCGGTAGCGCGATTCACTTCAGCCTGTCAGTTTCCCGGCGATTCGTTCATGACAATCCGGCATCGATTAAATGACTGCGATGCTATTTCAGTTTCATCTCCTTTTGTCCACAATCCATTCCACACCATACGTTCTTCTCTTAACCCAAACCGAAGGAGATTTGCCATGAACTTCCGCCAACTCACCCTGGTCGTCGCAACTGCCCTCGTCTTTCCAATCGCGAGCCATGCCCAGGAAACCGCTTCCACTGTAACCCGTGCCCAGGTCCGCGCCGAACTCGTTCAGCTTGAAAAGGCCGGCTACACGCCTGGCCGCGCCAACGATCCCCACTACCCGGACGACATTCAAGCCGCTGAGGCCAAGATTAGCGCACAGCGCAACACCGATGCCAACGTCGAAACCAGTTTCGGCGGCGTACAGGACAGCCGCACGGAATCGGGCAGCCGCACTGTCGTTAAAGGGCTCGGTTCAATTTATGCGCATCGCTGAGCCACATGCCGTCCGGCGCGAAAGTATCTACACTCTGCCTCGCCGGACGGGCGGCTTTCAGGCTGGACTTTCGTCCGCCCGAACTATATGTAGTAAATCGCCCGCACGCTTTACTACGTACCAAATGCCGCATGCGCAGCCCTGCTACTGTCACAAGTCTTGAATCCACTCGTGATCTTTAATGACATTGCGTCATATCACTTCTGACGTGACGGATATTCATTTACCAAGTCGTCCAACTTAAGCTCCAAGAAACTTCATCGGAAGGCAGCGATGCGTCGAATCAACGCTCTGCCAAGTTATTCGCCATCAACCAATTGTTTGGATACCAGATTGGGCGGTCTATTCGCCTGACAGGTTTAATACCGTTTAAAGGACTAAGTCAAATGTACGCGATTACAGGAATTACAGGAAAAGTCGGCGGTGTCGTCGCCCGAACGCTTTTGAAGGCAGGACTGCCTGTTCGTGCCGTTGTCCGAGACATCGCAAAGGGTCAGCCATGGGCAGAGCTCGGTTGCGAAATCGCTCTTGCGGAAATCGGCGACGCCGAGGCACTTACGAAGGCTTTTGACGGTGCAGACGGCGTGTTCTTGATGACACCTCCAAACTACGATCCCCAACCTGGCTTCCCGGAAACACAGGCTAACGCTGTTGCAGTCAAGAAAGCGCTGGAGACTGCGCGGCCAAAACAGGTAGTATTCCTTTCGACAGTTGGTGCGCACATCGCCGAACCGAACCTGCTCAATAACTCCAAGATGACCGAGGAGATGCTTCGCACCCTGGACCTCCCGGTGTGCATGCTCCGTGCGGCCTGGTTCATGGAAAACGCGGCGTGGGATGTAGATGCGGCGCGCACCGGGGCAATTCATTGCTTCCTGCAACCGCAAGACCATCCAATACCGATGGTGGCTGCTGATGAGATAGGAAGCAACGCCGCAGAAATCCTTCGTGACGAATGGACCGGCGTGCGAATTGTCGAACTGGAGGGGCCTGCGCGCTATAGCGCAAACGACATCGCGTCCGGGTTCAGCGCCGCCCTCGGCCGTCCTGTGCGCGTGGTCCCGGTGCCGCGCGATACATGGGAAACACTGTTCCGGTCCCAAGGCATGCAATATCCAATACCCCGTATTCGGATGATCGATGGATTCAACGAGGGTTGGATTGACTTCCAGGGCGGTATTGGCATTGAGCACCGCAAAGGCCAAATTCCTCTCGATGATGTCCTGAAGGCGCTTGTCGCGTAACTGGGCAAAGATACGTCGACAGAAAATCGGTTTCTGTCTCCCGCTACCTATCCGCCCGAACAAATGACAAGATGGCATTGATGAGATGAGAGTCGCGATATTGTTGGCTCGGAGGAGTCCTCGGAAAATCGACCCGTTGATTAGTTAATCGGACGGCTGGGGGTTGAGCAAAACGTAGTCAACGCCCAGCCGCAAATCAGGGGGTTACAGTGGCGACAGATCTATCAATTGAGGAATCGCACGGTTCCTCAACTCACCGCATCGGCTTTGCGATGACTGCGCTTATGGCGCTCGCATGCGGACTTATCGCAGCCAGCAGTTACCTCGCACAACCTCTTATCGTCTTCATCGGGCCCAAGGTCGGACTGCCGCTTTGGGGCGCAAGTCTGGTCATGACACTCAGCCAGGCCGGCTACTGCGTCGGACTAGTCCTTCTCGCCCCACTCGGCGATCTCCTGGAAAATCGACGACTCGTTTTGTTGACGCTTTCCGGACTCTGCGTCGCGTTGACTGTGATGGCTGGCGCTACCAATGTTGTTTTGCTCCTGGTGGCCGCGTTTTCTCTTGGTGTCGGAACCACCGCCGTACAGATGCTTATCCCTTTGGCGGCGCACATGACTGACGATGCGTCCCGAGGTCGAGTAGTTGGCAAGATCACTGGCGGATTACTCGCAGGCATCATGCTTGCGCGACCTATCGCGAGTGTCGCTGAAAACGTCGTGGGGTGGCGGGGTCTATATATTCTCGACGCCGTCATTCTTGTCGCGCTCACGTTTCTTCTCAGTCGCCAGCTTCCAGTTAGGCAACCGGACGCAAAGCACGACTACAAGGCGTTGATCGGATCTTTACGTTCGCTAGCGCGAACGCACCGAGCCCTACGGCAACTCTCGGCGGCCCAGGCATGCCTATTCGCGGCATTTAGCCTCTTTTGGGGTACTGCGCCAATCATCCTCATGCACCGATTCGGGTTCAACTCGACGGCAGTGGCATTGTTCGCGCTCGTCGGCGCGGCCGGCGCATTGTCGGCACCTGTCGCTGGCTACGCAGCCGACCATGGGTTCGAACGGATTGGTCGCAAGGGTGCGATTTCGCTTGTCGTCTGCGGGTTCGCGGTGGCGGGGACCCTGGATTCGGTGGCAGGATGGGTCATAGGAACGCTGATGATCGACGCAGGTGTGCAGGCATCCCACGTCATTTCACAGCGAACCATACTAGCGCTGGACCAATCAGCCAGCAGTCGCCTGAACAGTCTGTACATTGCCATCTTCTTCCTTGGCGGTGCCTTGGGCTCTGCTCTGGTCTCGCCCCTGCTGCTGACCAATTGGCGATGCACCGCAGTGGCAGGAGCGCTGATTGCCTCCTTGGCCGCGGTATTTTTTCCAGGCAAGATGCAATGATCAGCGCGGCTAGCAGTCAGGCCAAGGGGCGCGTCGAGCGCGTGAACCACTACCACACGCACTTTCCGCGATCCAGACGAACGCCTATGGATCGGCGCGGCTTCGCCGATCGACAAACTTGTGCAGGGCGAGTGCCCAGCCAACTAACTCCCTGTCCGCCCCCGGCTTCCCGACCAGTTGCACACCGACCGGCAGGCCATCCTCGCTCAACGCAGTGGGCAAATGGATGCACGGCCAGCCCAGCAGGGACCACGCTTTATTGAAGGCCGCGGTTCCAGTCGATTCGAGCCCTCTGGGAGCCGGACCCAAAGCGCTCGACGTCAGGACGACGTCCGCATCGCCGAAGTAGTCCGCCCAACATAAACGCTGCGTGTTTTGCCACGCCTTCATCTCGCGATAAGTCTGCGCCGGCATCTCCAGTCCTTGGTCGATAGCCTCACGCAACGGCCGGCTCAGTTGCGCTGCGTGCTCCGAGGCCACCGGTAAGAGGCTGCGCGCCAGTTCGTAACGCATGATCACCGAATGCGCTTCGAGAAATCTGGCTGGGTCGGTTAATTCAGGGACCGGTTCGATCGTCGACAGATCGCGAAGCGCACTCCTCGCATCTTCGAGAGCGGCCTGTGCAGCGTGTTCCAGCACATGTCCGGGATTGCCCGGCAAAAAACCGATCTTTACCGTCCGCATATGTTCGGTTGAGTACAGCGGAGGTGGAGCATCGGGGAGCATGACTTCCGCGACCCGCGCCACGTCAGCCACATCGGCGCAGTACCAGCCGATCACATCCAGCGACTCGCACATTATCTTCATACCGTCGCGACCGAGCGCCCCGAAACTCGGTTTGAAGCCGACGACACCGCAAAACGCAGCCGGCCGGATCATCGATCCGCCAGTTTGCGTGCCCAATGCCATTGGCACCATGCCTGCCGCTACGGCAGCGGCCGAGCCGCTCGATGAGCCTCCCGGCGTATGTTGGCGGTTTGCCGGATTGCGCGTGGGTCCCGGCGTCATATAAGCGAATTCGGCCGTCGCCGTCTTGCCGATCGGCACCGCTCCGGCTCGCCGTAACAAGGCGACGCAGGATGCATCGAATTGGGAGGGCGAAGTGTTGCAGGCCTCGGAACCGCATCGCGTCGGCATGCCGGCCACGTCGATGATGTCCTTCACGCCGAATGGAACCCCCGCCAGCGGACCGGATGCGGTCCGCGCGGACGCGTCAATGAGGTCGCTCGCAGACGCGACATGCGACCAAGCGTTCAACTCTCGTTCTCGCCGTGCAATGACCGAAAGCGCACGGCGTGCTGCATCGAGTGAATCGTCCACCCCCGTTTGCACTCGACGGGAAATCTCGACGACGGAATAGGCATCGGTTGCCATTTTCATTCCGGGATCGTCAATAGTTGGCCGCGCTGCACTTTCCTCAACTCCGCCCTGCCGCGCTAAAAGGATGTTCCTGCAACCAGTGATTCGCGATATCGATGCGGCGGCACATCCACACATCCTCCCGCCGCGCGAGGCTGTCGAGCAAACGCTCGAGTCCCGCGGCACGGCCAGGATGACCGATCAAACGCATGTGCAGCCCGATAGACATCATCTTCGGCGCTCGAGCGCCTTCGCGGCACAGCATCTCGACCGCGTCGTTGACGAACATGTAGAAGTCCTCCCCGGTCGCCATCGCGCCGCGCGCGAACTTGACGTCGTTATTTGTCAGGCTATACGGAATCACCAGATGCGGCTGCTGTTGCACCGTCGTCCAGTACGGGAGCTCGTCGTTGTACGCGTCAGAATCGTAAATGAATCCACCATGCTCAACCAGCAACTTGCGAGTATGAACGGTCGGCGCATAACGGCAATACCAACCCGCTGGTGGCCGTCCCGTGGAGTGGGTAATAGATTCGAAGGCACGCCGGATTTCCTCCGCTTCCTGCTCTTCAGTGAGATCTTGCGCCCTCACCCAGCGCCGACCGTGACTGCACACGTCCATGTCGCCATCGCGGATTACCTGCGCGAATTCCGGATTGCGCTCCAGCGCCTGCGCGCAGGCGAACGCGGTGGCAGGCAAACTGCGCTCCTCAAGCAGGCGCAGTACGCGCCAGATACCCACCCGGCTGCCATACTCGAACATCGACTCGGCAGCGAGATCGCGGCCCTCGAAGCCGCCCGCCCCTCCTTCGCCCAGGCCACTTTCAGAGTGGCCGTCGCCATCAGAGAAGGACGCTTCCGCGCCTTCCTCATAGTTGATGACTATATTGACTGCGAGTCGGGCGTCGTTGGGCCACCGGGGGTGGGGCGGCCGGCGTCCATAGCCGGTGAAGTTCCGTTCCAGGTGATCATATTTGCCGTCCATTGCGTGCTCCTGCTCTATAGCGCGACCATAACAGGCTCGGCCAGTCTCGTTACGACGGTGTCATCGCTGCGGCCGCTGTCCGCCATGATCACCGCTACCTCATTGACGTCGTCGAGCGACGTAAACGCGAAGTGCCAGACCGAGCGTCGATAGCACACGCCCTGGCCGCCGTCACTGGTAAAAGCGGAGAGCGTGGCGAGGTCGGGAAGGCCGTCTTCGCCGGGTAGTGCAACCGCGATCAGGTATGGAACCTCGCGCATCGGAATGAAGGTCTGATGGGAGTGCGGATGGCATTCCATCGTATCGATGGTGATAGACCGAGTGCGGCTCGGCTGCAAGCGGTTAATCCACAGACGCGGCGTAGTGCCAGCGTCGAGTCCGGCAAACGGCATTGAAAAATCGCGCCGTCGCTTTTCGGTCTTGTTTTCGAGAACTTCGCCATAGACCTCGAACGCGTTCGCGCTTAATGGCTTTACATCGATGTACGGTGCTGCGCCTGCCGTCGTCATATCAAACTGCCTTCCCTAAAGCACGTCGCGATGTTGTGAACATCGGTGTGCGACTAAAGAGTACCGTTAGCACGGTTCCCAAGACCAAAAAGCCCGCAAAAATCCACGCCGGCAGAGCGAATCCACCGCTGACCTGACGACTCCATCCCAGCAGACTGGGTGCGATCACACCAGACAGGTTAGCCAATGAATTAATGACGCCAATTGCCACGGCTGCCGCTGTGCCGGTCATCAATTCGGAAGGCAGTGTCCATAGCAGCGCGTTGGAAGCATAGACGCCCATCGCCGCGAAGCAGAGAGCGATCATGGCGGCCCAGTGCACGGGCAACAGGAACGCGAGAGCAATGAAACCGAGCGCACCGAACAGCGTCGCCGTGGCCAGATGCGCGACGCGTTCGCGATGGGTATCGGAATGGCGCGCCCATGACACCATTGCAATCACGCCAGCAAGATACGGTACGGCGCTCAGAAAACCAACCGTCGTATTGCTATAGCCAAAACTCTTGATGATCTGCGGCAAAAAGAACGCGATGCCGGTCGTACCAAATACGATGCAAAACAGCGTGCCGGCCAGCAGCAAGACAGCGCGGTTCGCGAACGCTGCTGACAACGGATAGCGTGCCTCTGAGTCGAGTGCGCGACGCTCGCTCTCGAGCATGCGTTCCAACCTGTCCTTGTCGTCAGGGCTCAGCCACGTCACGTCCGCGGGGTGATCGGCCAGCCACCATAGACAACCGATGCCGAGTACAACCGCGGGGATGGCTTCCAGTAGAAACATCCATTGCCAGCCGCGCAGGCCAGATACGCCGTTCATGCCGTCGAGGATCAGCCCGGAAATCGGACCGCCGATCAGGCCCGACAGTGGGATTGCAACGATGAAAATGCCTGTGACCCGTCCCCGGTAACTCGCGGTGAACCATCGGCTCAAGTAAACCACAATGCCCGGGAAGAAGCCTGCTTCTGCCATGCCAAGCAGGAAGCGCAGTACATAGAAACTCTTCTCGCCCGACACGAACATCATGGCGCCGGAGACCAGCCCCCAGGTCACCAGGATGCGTGCGATCCATCTTCTTGGCCCGACCTTCGAGAGTATGAAGTTGCTTGGCACCTCGAACAGAAAATAGCTGACGAAAAACGCACTCGCCCCGATTCCGTATGCCACGCTCGACAGCCCGACGTCCGCGTTCATTTGCAGCGACGCGAAGGCAATATTGACCCGGTCGACGAACGCGACGAAATAAAGCAGCATCAGGAAAGGCAGAATTCTCCATGCCACCTTTGGCATGACCGTTTGTTCGACACCGGAAAAGTTGACGCTTGCGACTTTATTCATTGGGGTGTCTCGGTCTGAGGGGGTTGGGCCGTTACGGCGCGCATCCGGTCTTCGGGATGCGATAACTGGCATTATCAAAAGCGGCCTTACAATAATCAACTATTGAAAATTATTCACACCGTATAAGAAAAGGTTATTGTGAACACGAGACTGCTGGGTATCTTCAGGACCGTCATGACGTCGCAGACCACGGTCGGTGCTAGCCGTGTGCTCGGGATCTCGCAGCCGGCTGTCAGCACTGCGCTCGGCCAACTTGAATCGGAACTTGGATTCCCGCTCTTCAATCGCGTGGGAAACCGGCTGGTCCCGCGCGAGGAGGCTAAGCTGCTGTTCAGCGCATCAGAAGCCATGTTCATGTATTCCGAGGCTCTCGACCAGACCGTCGAGGACATCAAGGAGAACCGCCTCGGACATGTGCGTGTGAGCGCCACGCCGCAGCTCGGGCACTCGATACTTCCGCAGGCAATTCAGCGTTTCATGATCGGCAAACCCGACGTAAAGGTGTTCTGCGACGTCGTCGATTCATTCAAGGTGATCGAAAGCGTTGAAGCGCTGGCGGCCGATTTCGGCCTGGCGATGGCGCTCGAACCCGAGCTTGACCAGTCGCTGAAGATGGTGAAGATCGCGTCGATCGAGATGGTTTGCGTCGTGCCCCATGGACATCCGCTTGCGCGGCGCAAACGCGTCGTGCCGGCCGATCTCGAGCCGTATCCGCTGATCGGTCTGTCGAGTCTGGCGCGCGTCAGCACGCAAATTGCTGCGGCATTCCGCGACGCCGGCGTGCCGTACCGCGTGGCTGTCGAGACACGCTATTCGGAGACCGCGTGCAGGCTGGTAGGCGCCGGCGCCGGTGTCGCGGTGGTCGACGCACTGTCGGCCGTCGCACATACCGGTCAGCAGCCGATTGTCGCGCTGCCGTTTCGGCCGAAGAACACGATCGACGCGTGGGCGATTTCCTCGAAAGACCGCCCTCTGACGCGACTCGCGGAAGCGTTGCTGGTTGAAACACGTGATGCGATAAAGGCTCTCCGGCCATAGGGCCCGTTAAACCTCAGATCCCAACCCGATCGGATTCGGGCGCGCGGGCGTGGTCGTCCGACTTTTCGGAAGTGGCGCTCCGTCTGTTCGCGCCCGTGATTAACGGGTCATGTAGGTCACGCTGCTCATTGCCCGATCGCGGGCGGTATGCGCTCATGCCAATCAGTCACCTGCTGATAAGCCTGACCGATACGCAGCGCCAGCGATTCATCATATCCACGGCAAACGATTTGCAGCGAGCTCGGCAAGCGCTCGGCGGTAAAGCCGTTTGGCAGCGACAGCGCGCACATATCGAGAAGGTTGACGAAGCGCGTGAGGCGGGTTGGTTGGTCGTTTTGATTCACCTCGCTGAGCGGTATGGCCACCGTCTCCGTTGTCGGTGTCAAGAACGCGTCCACCCCTGCCAACGCGGTTTTCATCCCCTGCTTCATCTGGTCCCGGCGGTGCAGCGTTGCCAGATAATCCTGAGCCGAGATGCGGGATGCACCAAGGATGCGAGAGCGGACCACTTCGTCGAGCGGCAGGCGCGGATCCTCGACGAGATGCCCGTGAGTGAAATACGCCTCCGCCATCGTGACGTTGGTCATTGAAATGAATTCAACGAGGCTAAACGGCAGAGCGATATCGACGATCTCCGCGCCGAGCCCGCTCAGCACTGCAAGTGAGCGGTCGTAAGCGTCCAGCACATCGGCCGCGACACCCAATCTTTCCTCGGACGGAAGGCGCGCGAGCCGCAGACCGCGGACGCCATGCTCCAGCGTCGAGATGGGATCGGCCGGCAGGTGGCCGCTCGTGCGATGATCGCGCGGGTCGGGGCCCTGCAGGAGATCGAAAAGCAGTGCCACGTCCCGAACTGTATGGGCCATCGGACCGGGCGTATCAAGAGTGGGGCTGAGCGGCAGGATGCCATACGTGCTGATTCGACCGATCGACGTTTTCAGCCCTGTAATGCCGCACCACGCAGCGGGCTGGCGGATCGAGCAACCGGTATCGGTACCCAGCGCCCAAGGCGCGAGGCGGGCCGCGACGGCGACGGCGGAGCCGCTGCTCGAGCCTCCAGGCGTGCGCGGCACGTCAGCGTCCCACGGATTCCACGGTGTGCCTCGATGCTGGTTCATCCCCCACGCGCCACAAGCGAATTCCACCGTGTGCGTTTTGCCAAGCACAATCATCCCTTGGCTCACCAGGCGACGCACGACCGTTGCCGTTACGGTCGCGCGATGATCGAGCCGGCTCGCGGAGCCGCCTGTCGTGATCCGTCCTTCGATGTCGATGATGTCTTTGATGGCCACCGGGATACCATGCCAAGGTCCCACCGCATGGCCCGAACGAATCGCCTTATCCGTTGCCTCAGCGGCGAGTCTCGCCTCTGGCGCATAAACCTCCACGAATGCGTGCAGCTTCGGGTCGTGCGTTGCGATACGCGCGAGCAGCGCATCCATCAAGTCCACAGGCGACAGACGCCGTGCCGCGATTTCCCGCGACAGGACATACGCGGGTGCGAGAGCAATATTGTCAGTCAAGTCAGGATCTCCACTTCATGCCGAGTACAGGCCCTCGACAGGTTCGTATAGGCAGCGCGGAACGGTGTGCACTTCGGTCTTACTGCATATTGACCAGAGTCGCATATTATTCGCAACTTCAGGCGTTGCGCACAGCCGCGTGACTCGAACAAAAAAGTCTACGGGATTCCCGGGGCGATTCAAGTATCAAGCGGCAGCTGAATTCGGCCTGCGAGCAATAAAGTCAATTTCGACGAGCGCGTCGCGCGCCAATCCAGTCACGCCTATACAGGTCCGCGCCGGCAATTTCCCGGGCGGGAAACAGGCAGCATAGACCGCGTTCATCGTCGCGTAATCTCGTTTGAACTCGGTCAGAAAGATCCGCACCGAGAGGACATGTTCGAGGCCAAGCCCGATCCCCTTTAACACGAGGACCAGATTGTTCATTACCTGGGTCGTCTGTGCGGCCACGCCTTCTGGAAGCGGTGCGCTGTCATCCTCCGGTGATGTCGGCATCTGGCCAGTGAGAAACACCCAGCCGTTTTGTTCGGTTGCATGCGAGAAGGGACCGACCGGGGTAGGCGCGCCCTCCACCATCCAGAACTTCGTTGATGAATCCATCTGCTGTCACTCCATGATCAAAGAAAAGCGTCGTATGAGTCCGCACCAGCAGCGCTCCCATACCTCGCGCTGGCACATCCGGCACGCCAGCCCATGTGCAACGCCCGCGGCCCGGACGAGAACGCTTAGCCCCCCGCGCCGCCAATGAAGACGTTCTTGCGGATCGAGCCATGCACGCCCCAGTTGCCGTCGACGACTTGCGTGACGCCGAAATCCGCGGCGACCGACATCAGCGCGATGGCCTCGTCCTCGCTCAGCCTGTGTACGGTCATCAGGAAGCGGCGCAGCTTGCGGAACGCATCACGCATCGCCTTGTCGAGGCTCGCGTGCTGTGCCACCTCGATCTGTCCGGCCGGACCGAGCTCCGCCAGGTAATTCGCGAAGGTGAAGCCGTACACCGACCATTGGTCTTCGGTTTCCAGCATCGGGTGCGTGAGGCCTTCGAGGATAGTGCCGCCCAGGTCGTTCCTCTTGTGCAGCACGAATTCGAAGTCTCCGGTCAGCGAGGTCTCGATGGCGGTACCGCCGAGCTCGCTGTCACCCTGTGCCGCATGCGGATCGCCGACGGAAAAAAATGCGCCTTCGACAGCGACCGGGTAGTACATCCGCGCCCCCTTGCCGACACGCCAGTCGTCGATATTGCCGCCGGTGTAGCTGGGTGGATTGGAGCTGACGTAGTCGACCTCCGTCGGCGCAAGTCCCATGGTGCCGAAATGCAGCCGGGCGGGTACCTTCACGTTCGACAGGATGCTTTCCCGCTTCTTGACCAGCGAATGATCGACCTTCACGCCGGGGTAGTCGATCGTCGTATGCACGATGCCGTCCGGATCCGTCTGCGGCGTCCACACGTAGTTGTAGACCGCACGTGCGAACGGCTCGCCCGAGGAATCGAGCTCGAAGATCGTCACGACTTCACGCGGCTTCGGCTCCTCGATCAGATCGCGATATTGGAAGCCCCAGGATGCGGCGACGTTCGAACCGAAACAGCGGCCGCGATAACACGCATTGCAGCTCGGCCGCGGCCGTACGTCGAGTATCCGCACTTCGAGCACGTCGCCGGGCTCGGCCCCTTCGATCGCGACCGGCCCGGTCAGCAGATGCACGCCGACACCTTCGCCGGAACCGACCGTAAACGGTCCATCGGTTGGCCCCGCGCCACGGCGCGGCATGGCCTTGTGCTCGCGGGTCCAGTTAAAAATACTTTCGGCGCCGGGGTCGCCCGCTACCATCCGTTCGTGATCGTCGTTCGCATGGTGAGTCAGCGTCTCGATCGTGATCCGGTCGCCGGAGCGCACCGTCAACGCGGGCGCGACTTTCTTGCTGAAGTAACCCCAATGAACCGTTTCAGGCGACACAGGCAAAGTATGGTGCTTCATGGTTGTTCGATTCTCGCAAAGGGCCGGGCAAAGCTGAACGGCGCGTGCCGTCACGACGCGACTTCGAGCCGATTGTCGGCGCCCATCACGTTCAGGAATCGCGCCGTCAACGGATCGCGCGGGTGTGTGAGCACTTCGTGCGCAGGCCCCTGTTCGACCACCGCGCCGCCGCTCATGAACACGACGCGATCGGCGACCTGATCGGCGAAGCGCAACTGATGCGTTGAGATGATCATCGTCAGACCGCCTTCGTCCACGAGGCGCTGGATCACGTCGAGTACTTCGCCGACGAGTTCGGGATCGAGCGCGGACGTCGGTTCGTCGAGCAGGAGCACGCGAGGATTGGGCGCAAGCGCGCGGGCGATCGCGACGCGCTGCTGTTGGCCGCCGGACAGATGGCGCGGCAACGCGTCGGCGCGATGACTGAGGCCAACGCGTTCGAGCAGTTCACGCGCCCGGCGCTCGGCATCGGCGGGCGCCATGCCGTGCACCCAGCGCAGCGGCCCCGCGATGTTCTCGCACGCAGTCAGATGGCTGAACAGGTTGAAATGCTGGAACACCATGCCGACGCCAGCACTCGCACGCTCATTGGCGATATCGCCCTGCGTCATCGGCTGACCATCGTCCCGAAAACCGAGGCGCTTGCCGCCGATGCGGATTTCCCCCGCATCCCACTGCTCCAGGTGGTTGATACAGCGCAGCAGCGTGCTTTTGCCCGATCCGCTCGGCCCGAGCAGCGCGATAACCTCGCCGTAGCGGACGGTGAGGTCGAAGCCGTCGAGCACCGTCTGCTCACCGTAACGCTTGCTCAGCCCCTTCACCTGCACGGTCGCGCTCTGCTTCTGGAGCGTCGCGTAGCGCTGCGCGCGCTCTGCGTGAACATCACGCTGAACGTCACGCGCGTTGGGCATGGGCACGGGCGACGGCGCCGGTTCGAGCAGCGCATCGGCGGGAAGTGTCGCGCCCGCGCCGGGTGGGTTCGCCGCAATTTGGGCACGGCGCCACGGCAGCAGCCGTGCAAAGCGTCCAGACGGGCTGCGATCGAGATCGAGTGACGTTTCGGCGAACAACTGGATCGCGGCGATCACGCCGGTCAGCACGAGATACATCAGCCCGGACGCGAAGAAGATCGAAAAGAAATCGAACGTCGACGACGCGAGCTGGGTGCTGCGCAAGGTCAGTTCGTCGACTGCGATCACGGATGCCAGCGACGAGTTCTTCAACGCGCTGACCGATTCGTTCCCGAACGCCGGTATCATCGTGCGGATCGCCTGCGGCGCGATCACGCGGCGCAGCAGCACGGTCGGCGTCATGCCGAGCGCCTGCCCCGCGAGCAGTTGCCCACGGTCGACACCGAGCACGCCAGCGCGCAGGATCTCCGCGATGAACGGCCCCTCGTTCGCCGCGAGCGCGAGACCCGCTGCGCCCATCGCGCTCAACTTCAAGCCGATGTGCGGCAACGCGTCGTACGCGAACACAAGTTGCAGGATCAGCGGCGTCCCGCGAAAAATCACCGTGTAGCCTCGCGCGATCGCGGCGAGCGGCCCCACCTTGCTCAGTTGCATGCTCGCGAGCACCAGTCCCACGATCAGACCGCCCGCCAGCCCGAGGGCCGTGACCGCGATCGTAAAACCGATGCCGCTTAGCAGATACGGCAGGCCGAGATAGTGCAGAAACAAATTCATCAGTTCAAGGCAACCAGCTTGGGGGTTTCGAGGTTTTCAACGCCGAGCGACCACTTCTTTAGCAAGTCGGTCTGGATGCCGGCCTTCTGGATCGCGACAAGCGCTGCCATCACGGCTGCGCGCATTGCCGGGTTGGTTTTCGGTACGCCGATACCGATCGAATACGGCAGCGTCACCGCACTGGCCTTTTCGAGTTGGTTCGGATACGCCTTGACTGCCTGGTCCACCGTGTTCACGTCGTTGATATATGTGTCGGCGCGGCCCGCGAGAATCGCCTGGATCGCGTTCGCGTTGTTGTCATACAGCTGCACGGCGGCTTCCGGCTTGTTCGCCGCCTTGCAGGCCGGCGCAAGATTCTGGATCAACGGCACTTCGACGTAGCCGGTGTTCTCGGCGGCAGTCGTGCCGCACATCGTCGGGTTGATGCCGCTGATCTTCTTCGGATTGCCCTTCGCTACGAGCACGCCGTCGAACACCTTCGAATAGGTGATGAAGTCCGCCGCCTTCGCGCGCTCTTCGGTCGCATACATGTCGGAGATCACGATGTCCGCCTGGCCGCTTTGCAGCGTCGGCAGCAGCGCGGCGAACGAGACCGGCTTGTACGCAATCTTGAAGCCGAGGCAGTTGCCAATCGCGTCGCCGAGGTCGATGTCGAAGCCGATATATTTACTCGGGTCATTCGGGTCCAGCGCTTCATAGCCCGGCGTGTGCGGATTGATCGCGTTGATCAGCGTCTTGCCCTTGAATTGCGGGTATTTCGCCTGTAGCGCCACGCATTCGGCAGGCGCCGGCGCGGCAGCCTGTGCGTGACCCGACAGCAGCAGCGCCAGCATACTGACGGCGCCAAGAACCAGCTCGCGCCAATGGCGGGCAAAACCGCCTGCGCGCCGCACTCGATGCCCATGATCGACAAGATTGGTATACATCCCTGAACCCCCTGAAGCGGCAGATGCCAATGGCCCACACCATGTACGCCTTGTTGCATCGCACCAGCGCGAGAGTATGTGAACGAAATTCCGCGGACTTGTCCCAGCGCGCACAAATGCTTGTACGGGGATGAAGGAGTTGGCATACAGCGAATCGCAGACGAGAAGCGGGCCAGAATTTCGCGCCGAGAGACGCAGGGGTAGAGTCAAGATGAAGCAAACCCGTTGCCTTGGCGGAGGCCGACATGAAGTTCTGCGGAATATCAAGCGCGACGCGCCGACTATCGGCTACCGACTGCTAAAGACGTGCCAGGCATTGGTGAAGTATTTGCGACGGTGATCATGCTGGAGACCGGAACGGTGGCACGGTTTGCCAGCGTGGGGCAGTTCAGTTCGTACTGTCGTTGCGTCGATAGCGTAGGGCAAAGCAACGGCGGGGAGAAAAGCGAAGGCAACACCCGCGACGGCAATGCATGCCTCGCGTGAGCGTCCATCGAGGCGACGAACTTTGCACTGAGGCAATGCGCGCCGGCACGGCGTTTCTATGAACGCATGTAGCGCGCGACCAACCGGATCGTCGCGCTCAAGGCCGTGGCCCACAAACTTGCGCAAACCTGCGCCCGGCGCCGTCCAGCCCGAACTTCACCGACCAGCGCAGCACCGTCTCGTATGTAAGCTGAATGCCGCGTGCGGCCAGCAGTTGCTCGACCATGCGCAGGCTGAGCGGGAAACGGTAGTACAACCACGCCGCACAGCTAATCACATCGGGCGGGAAGCGATAGCCCGCAAGTTCGCAGTACCCGCCCGGCTATGCCGTCATGTCGATCGCTTGTGTTGACCGCAGCACGGATGTTGCATTGCGCGGCGAACCCGTGCTTATCCCCGTGTGCGTATTGGTGCTTACATCAACACCTGGCCGCCATCGACCACCAAGGTCTGCCCGGTGATCCAACCCGCGTGCGAGCTGGCGAGAAACAGCACCGCATTCGCGACCTCTGCGGGCGTCCCGAGCCGGCCGAACGGAACCGAACGCAGTATCCGCTCATATAGCTCGGGATCGGAAGTCTTGCGCTGTTCCCACGATCCACCGGGAAACTCGATCGAGCCGGGCGCAACCGAGTTGACACGGATCCGGTCCGGCGCGAGCGTCAATGCATGGGAGGCCGTGTAGTGTACGACCGCTGCCTTGATCGCCGCGTAAGACTGGGTGCGTGTCGACGGACGCAGCGCTGAGATGGACGTCACATTGACGATGGCGGCGTTGGCCGACTGCCGCAGGAATGGAAGCGCGGCATGACCCGCTCGCACCGTTGCCATGAGGTCGACCTGGATGCCGGCCTCCCAGCCGGCTTCGGTATCCCCACCTCCGAAACCGGACGCGTTGTTAATCAAAATGTCGATACCGCCGAGCGCGTTGCCGGCCATCGCAATGTAAGCGGTGATCGCCTCGCCGTCAGCGAGATCGCAAGGTGCGGTATGGACCGGACGGTCATAGACGGCCAGTTCGGCCTCCACCGCTTTCAATCCTTCCAGGTTGCGTGCACAGACGGACACGGCGGCGCCTGCCTGCGCGAACCCGAGCGCGATGCTGCGGCCGATACCGCGCGAGCCCCCCGCGACGACGACACGTTTACCGTTGAAATCGAAACCCATGTTTTTGCCCTCCAGGACAGCTAAACCAGCACGTGACCGCCGTCGACAACAATGACTTGCCCTGTGCTGAAGCCCTGCTGCATCAGGTAAAGATACGTTTGCGCGACGTCGCTCGCCTCCCCAACCCGCCGTACCGGCATCTTCCCGGAGATATGGTCGTAGAGACTCTCGCGATCGGCTTTGCTCATGTTGTCCCACAGCGCGGTACGCAAGACGCCAGGTGCCACGGCATTCACACGGAGCGGTGCAAGCTCGACGGCTAGTGTCCGTGTGAGTGATTCAATCGCCCCCAGGATACTGGCCGGGATTGCCCACGTAGGCAGTGGACGCGACGAGGCCACTCCGCTCGTAAGGGTGATGGAGCCGTTCGCGCGAATGAGCGGGGCTGCATATTTGACGGCCTTGAGCGCCCCCCAATAGCGCACCTCGAAGGCCCGCTGCGCGGCTTCGATGTCGAGTTCAGCAAGGGTTTGCAGGAACAACGACTCCCCGGCGGTGTAGACGAGGTGGTCTAGCTCACCGATGCGTGCAAAAAACGCGCGCACTTGCCCCTCGTCGGTAAAGTCGAGTGACTCGCCGCGCGTGCCTCGAGGTAGGCGCTCAAGTGCGGCAGCGACGCGCTCCGGCCTGCTCGAGGCGATGATGACTTCGGCTCCGGAACGCGCCGCAGCTTCGGCTACGGCAAAGCCAATTCCTGACGTGCCCCCGGCCACAACGACCCGGCTTTGTTGAAGAGTAATGCTGGTAGATTGGCTGTTTCCCATGCTTGAAGTTTCCGTGAGAGAGCGGTCCACGCGGTGGCGTCCAGCGTAACGCAGCATGTACTGCTGAACCACAGATCGACGCGCTACCGCGGCCGCGTCCGAGTGTACGGGATTTGTGGAAATCGCGTTGAAGGCGCCGCGCGAGAGTACATTTGAGTACATTTTTCGGGAGCTTCGCATTCGGTGGACCAAGGTGACGTGAGCCTTGTCACCGCGACGGCGCGCATTGGCTCAGAAGGCTGTAGACGGATCTTGGGTGAGTTCGGAAAAGCGATGCCACGTAGCAAATCGCAAGGCCAACTGTTTGCGAAAAGTAAAGTAGCAGATGTCGCCTGATGGCGAATGCTGCGGATCGGGCCTTGGCTCGAGAGAAAAGTCTGAGTGCGTTCAGGCTTTCGAAATCCATGCATGCGACGCTCGCGTGCGCGCGTCGGCTGATGGCTATTTTTCGCGCGATTATTCATTCGTGCGGAGGCTTTCAAAAACACATGATTAACGTGCATCAACTCGGGGACCTCCGCCAATCGCGGCGCGATAGCTGCGAAGCTGGTCTGTCACGATCTTGCGCGGTACTTCGCGGCACGAGGCGAGTACGCGTTCGAAGAAGCGCTTCGGTACAGCCTTGTCGCGACGTTGTTGCAGCAGGAGATCGAGTTCGGCGCCTTGTTGATTTCACGCGATGCGCAAAACTCGCGCCAAACTCATCACACCAGCGGCGAATCGTTTCGAAGCTGACGACCACACCGCGTTCGAACGGCAGTTCTTCGATATCGCGTAGGCTAAAGTGAATCAACCATGACGATAATTGACCCGGTAGAGCGGCAGCATGATCTCAAACCTCGACGTCTTGCAGACGACACCGCGTGTAGCTCAGCAGCGATGCTCGCGTGGATGATCGAAGAGAAGGGGATTGCACCGCATATTCGGGTCTGGGAGAAAACGACGCGCAAGGACAATACATTGTCTAGCAGCAAGTTTCAGTGGGATGAACAGGCCGATGAATATCGCTGCCCCACCGGGCACGCACTACGCAGTGATCGTCGTAAATTCAGAAATCCGCGCTCGCCAGTCACGATGGCTGACACGATCATCTATCGGGCAAGCCAGCTCGACTGCGAGAGCTGTTGGATGAAAGATCGCTGCTGTCCGAACACACCCATTCCGCAAGATCGCCCGCTGCATCCATGAAGCTGCGCGTGACGAAACGAGGCGTATTGCGAAGGCGTCTGAATACAACCGCTCTTGCCGTGAGCGAAAGAACGTGGAAATGATCTTCGCTCATCTCAAACGCATTCTGAAGCTCGACCGTCTCCGATTGCGAGGTCCAAGCGGTGCCCATGATGAGTTCCCGATGGTAGCGACTGCGCAAAATTTGCGAAGATTGACCAGGTGGCTCCTGGCAGGAAGCAAGCAGATGAACCAGGCAGTTGCATGACGAGCAACGGGAACCGTTGCTTCGTTCAAGTCGCCGCTTCGCCGATCGCCACAACTCGAAAACGTTCTGCCAACTCCTGCATCTCCGACCACAATTCGACATTTTTCCAATGTGAGGGACTTCCCCATCTTGAGGCAACGTTCAGGTCGCATGGCATCGAGTGCCAGGATTGAGGTGTCAGCCATCAATCTGAACAGGAGGGGAAGTCATGGACCGCCTTGCTACGGTCGGCATCGACCTCACAAAGAATGTGTTCGCGCACCCTGCAAGTCACGTAAGTTTCCGTTCCACTGGAGCAGGTATGAGCTGCCACCCAACAGCTATTCAGCATCCTCGATAGCGGCCGTTCGTAGTCGTTCAACATCACTGCATGTTGCCCGTAATTCCACGTCGCGGAGCCACTCACACTGCGCGCCGCACGGTGGCCAACGTTGCTGCTGTGCCAAGCGTCAGGATCTGGGCGTCGCGCTCGTCGCGTTCATCGCGATTGGCAAATGCGACGACCGAGCGCGTGCCGTCATGAGCGATGAAGCGAAGGACGTAAGGGCGAATTGCAGATATCGGTGAGGACTGTGAAGCGCATGAGACACGAACCCGTGCGAGTGCGGCTAACGACATGATGACTTCCAATCGGACAGCGAGACAACCGGGCGCCCTGCTTCTGAAGATCCAGCTGCGGCACCGCCGCAACCACTACGCCGTTCTCCGCAGAAACCTTAGCTTCGGCGACCAATGGTTGTTGCACGGTTGCCCGTTTCCACGCGCCAACCTCGCTCACTCTCTCGACGCATCGACGTCGAGGAGCATCCAAATTTCTTTCAAATAAAAAACTAACATTACTTTTAGCTTTCATATATAAAGGCAAAGCATGTTGCGAACAGCCTTGTCTCGCTCCATGTCCTCGGCCCGCCGGCATTGCCAGCGGGCCTTTTTTTCGCAGCGAAATAATGTCGGCGCTTACATACAGGCAGCTTTCATATTAAGAATTACGTGGTGATAACCCCAATAATTCTTTCACTTGACTTACTTGATATATCACATACTGTATGGGGTGGATCACCGGTTATCGTGCCGGTGGCGGGCGGAGAAGCCACCTTGGCCCCGCAAACATCAGGCAGCAAGACCTAGGAGACAGTTATGAGCGCGGATCTACAGGGAGGGGCGTCGTCGTGGAGGGCGTCGCCGTGGGTGCAACTCGTATTTGGTGTGATTTGCATGGCAATGATCGCGAACATGCAGTACGGCTGGACGTTGTTCGTGAATCCAATCAATGAGAAATACCAATGGGGTCGCACGGCGATCCAGGTTGCATTCACCATCTTCGTGGTGACGGAAACGTGGCTCGTGCCGATCGAAGGTTATCTCGTTGACAAGTACGGTCCGCGTCCCGTCGTGGTCGTCGGCGGCCTGCTCTGCGCAGCGGCATGGGCGCTCAACTCGGTGGCGTCGTCGTTGCAGCTGCTGTATATCGCGGCCGCCATTGGTGGCGTCGGCGCGGGCGCAGTGTACGGCACCTGTGTGGGCAACGCGTTGAAGTGGTTTCCCAATCGTCGCGGGCTCGCTGCGGGCATAACCGCGGCCGGCTTCGGCGCAGGCTCGGCGGCCACCGTCGTGCCGATTGCCAGCATGATCAAGAGCAGCGGCTATGAAGCCACGTTCCTCTGGTTCGGTCTTGGCCAGGGCATCATCGTTTTTATACTCGGTCTCGCGCTGCTCGCGCCGCCGGCCACTCTGCTCGCGTCGGCGAAGAGCGCGGTGCAACGCGTGGTCTACAACGCGACGCCACGCGAAGTGATTAGTTCACCGGTGTTCTGGGTCATGTACCTGATGTTCGTGATGATGGCTGCGGGCGGCCTGATGGCGACCGCGCAGCTCGGACCGATCGCAAAAGACTTCGGTCTGCACGATTCGCCGGTTTCACTGCTCGGATTGACCTTGCCCGCACTGACCTTCGCGCTGACTATCGACCGCGTGTTGAATGGTCTGACCCGGCCGTTCTTCGGCTGGATCTCGGACCGCATCGGCCGGGAAAATACGATGTTCATCGCGTTCGCCATCGAGGCGGTCGGTATTCTGGCGCTGTCGAAGTACGGTCAAAGCCCGGTTGCGTTTGTCCTGCTCACCGGCATCGTGTTCTTTGCATGGGGCGAAATCTACAGCTTGTTCCCCGCCACTTGCGGCGACACGTACGGACCGAAATTCGCCGCCACTAACGCGGGGCTGTTGTATACGGCGAAGGGAACGGCCGCGCTGCTGGTGCCATTTACCAGCGTCGTCACGGCGATGACGGGCAGCTGGCACGCGGTGTTCATGCTCGCGTCCGGAATGGCCGCAGTGGCGGCACTGCTCGCCCTATTCGTGCTGAAGCCGATGCGTCGCGCCTATGCGGAACAGCACGCTACGCCGGCTCTGGAGATGCCGTACGGTCCAACGTTCGTCAGTGACTCGGCTCGAGTTTCGGCCGACGGCGGATAATCGGCGAGACAGTTGAGCGGTTCCCGGTCGACTGTGAGCGCGAGGTTCCGGGCAGTCCCTTCCTGGTCCTGAACCACGATGATTTCCGTATCCGATCTCGGAGGGAGAGAGATGACGCGGTTCGTTCACGGCGGCAGCCGTCCGCGAAGTTTTCTCCTTCCTGATGCACTCGACGACTACGTAACGGATACGAATCGCGTGCGTGTCGTCGATGTATTTGTAGATGAGCTGGATTTTCGGCAGCTAGGGACGGAGGGCAGCGAGCCTGCGCTCATATACCGTCCTTCGTACCACCCCGAGGTGACGCTCAAGATCCATATCTACGGTTAGCTCAACCGCATTCAATCCAGTCGCCGGCTCGAACGTGAAGCGCCGCGCACCGCGCTATTCAAACCCAAAAAGCTCCACCGGATTGTCGATCAGCAACAGCCGTCGTGCTGCTTCGACATGCACGATATCGGCAATCAGATCGACCAGATCGCCATCGTAGTCGAATGGATGAGGGAATAACGTTGCGAGAATAAATCGGTTCAGTCGCGCAGTGCGCTCGGATAAAGTGGTTTGACCTCGCCTCGGCAACCTCTGCCTATCAGGCCCGACCATAGAATTTCTTCTCCACAGGACCAGCCCATGACGACATCGAATTCACGCACCGCCGAACATGTAATCGACCGCCAATTCCTCGACCGCTGGTCGCCGCGCGCTTTCCGTTCCGATCCCATTCCCGAGGCAACCCTGCTGACGCTTCTGGAAGCGGCCCGCTGGGCACCCTCCTCCTATAACTCCCAACCCTGGCGGTTCGTCTATGCACGACGCGATACGCCTCATTGGGAACAATTCGTCGGGTTCCTTAACGAATTCAATCAGAGCTGGGCGAGACACGCTGCGGCCATTATCATCGTGCTGTCGAAGAACACGTTCACGCCACCCGGCGGCGCAACTGAAGTCCCCGCTCCCACTCATTCGTTCGATACCGGCGCCGCGTGGGGCTATCTGGCGCTCCAGGCCAGTCTCTCCGGATGGCATGCGCACGGGCTTGCCGGCATCGAACGCAAAAAGATCCGCCAGGCGCTCGCGGTCCCGGACGCCTATTCGATCGATGCCGCCATCGCGATCGGCCGCGCGGGCGACAAGTCATCACTGCCGGAGGCATTGCAGGCGCGCGAAGTACAGAGCCAGCGCAATCCGCTGTCCGCCATTGCGTCAGAAGGGCGACTCGCGCTCTGACGAGAGGATTCAGCGAGGCGAGCATGAAGGCCCGCCTCGTCGAATTTCAATGCGCCCGAATCAGCAACTCGTAGCTCGCGTCCTGGCTCGCGGTCGACTGCCGTTCGCGGCCCCAGCCGATGGCCTGCCGATATTGCCCGAACACTGTGTCAACGGCCTCGCCGGCCGGCATCGGCTCGACCTGCGGCGCCACGAACAGCGCGTCTTCAGGGCAATACAGCTCGCACATGAAGCAGGTCTGGCAATCGCTCTGACGGGCAATACGCGGCGCGCCATTTTGCACGATGTCGAACACATTGGTGGGGCACGCGCGCACACAGATGTTGCAACCGGTGCAGCGCCCGCTGTCGACGATTTCGATCATGCCGGCACCCCTTCGACTTTCGCTACTGGCCGCGACACGGCCAGTCTGTCGATCCAGACTTCATCCAGCCCGCCGCTCAACAAACGCTGCCCCTGCGATGGGTCGAGCGCGGCGTGCTCGCGGCGCCGATGCATTCCACGCGTCTCGGTGCGCTGCTGCGCGCTGCGATACATCCAGCGCGAGGTGGCCAGCATCGCTGCCGCCTCGCGCGCGCGCACGGCCTCCAGCGCGCTTCGCGCCGGCGCGGCGCCGCGCACGCGATGCCACAGCGCATCGAGTCGTGAGAGCGAGTCGTCGAGCAGATCGCCCTCGCGGGTCCAGTTGCGCTGCGTCGGAAACACCTCGTGCTGCACGCTGCGAATCACCTCGTTGCTGTCGTACGGCGCCGCGCCGCCGCCGTCGCGCAGCCCTGCGCCGCCCGCTCGCAGTACCCGGCCCTGACGGCCGGCGCGGCCACCTGAACGGGCGTAGTCCGCCGCGCCCGCGCCGGCCCAGAAACCGGACGCCATCGCCCACGCCGCGTTATGGCTGCCACCGCCGGTAAAGCCGCCGCAGATCAGCTCGCGCGTGGCTGCGTCGCCGGCGGCATACAGCCCCTCGGCGGAAGTCGCGCACGTCTTATCGATCAGATGGAGGCCGCCGGTTCCACGCACCGTTCCTTCCAGACGTAGCGTGACCGGGAAATGCTGCGTGAAGGGGTCGATGCCGAGCCGGTCGAATGGCAGGAAAAAGTTCGGCTGCGCCGTGCGCATCCATGCGCGAATCTGTTCGTCGGCGCGATCGAGGCAGGCAAACACGGGCTCGCTCTGCAACGTTTGCGCTATCACGCCACGCCCGTGCGACGACCCCGCGCCCGGAATCACGGAACCGTCCCGGTAGTAGAACGTCGCCCAGTTATAGAACAGCGATTTCGTTACCGATGAAAACGCCGGTCCAAGCCCATACGCATTCGAAAACTCCATGCCCGATAGCGCCGCCCCTACTTCGGCGGCCATCAACTGGCCGTCGCCGGTGAGCACGTTGCAACCGAGCGCATTGCTGAGAAACGCGCAGCCGCCCGTCGCGATCACGACCGCGCCCGAGCGCACGATCCACGCGTCGCCGGCCTGGCGATCGACGCCGGCCGCGCCGGCCACCGCGCCGTGCTCGTCGACCAGCAGTTCCAGCGCCGGGCTGTGATCGAGTATGCGGACGCCGGCTTCCTTGGCGCGCTTGCGCATCAGGCGCATGTACTCGGGTCCCTGCAACGACGTGCGTCGTTGTTCGCCGGATTCATCGACGGGGAACGGATAGCCCCACTCGGCCAGTTGCTGCGCATTGATCCAGGTCTGCTCGAGCACGCGATCCATCCAGGTCTGTTCGGCGAGTTCTCCGCCCAGCTTGAAGCGACTTGCCTTCGCGTTGCCGCGCGCGTCGCCGTCGGGCGGCACGTACCAGACGCCTGTGCCGGCCGGCGCGGTCGCGCCCGAGGTGCCGCAAAACCCTTTGTCCGCCAGCACCACCCGCGCGCCGCGCGCGGCCGCGCTGATCGCCGCCCATGCGCCCGCCGGACCGCCGCCGATCACGAGGACGTCGGTATCGTGCCGCAACGCATTGTCCGCGGCCGTCACTGAAGGCCGGCCATGTTTTCCCGCACCGTCCGTCATGAAGGAGATTCCCTTAGATGATGTGCCGACTGCTTGAAGAAGCTGAACGCTCAACGTTCGCCTTGCCAGGCCGTCAGCCGCCGTTCCGCCAACATGACGGCGTGATTGAACACGAGACCGAGTAACGCGAGCGTGACGATGCCGGCGTACATCTTCGGAATCTCGAACGTGAACTGCGAATAGTTGACGAGGTAGCCGAGGCCCGCCTTCGCGCCCACCATCTCAGCCGCGATCAGCACGAGGATGGAATACGCACCGGCGACGCGAATGCCCGTGAAGACAGTCGGCACCGACGCCGGCAGCACGACCTTGCGGAATAGCTGCAACGGGGTCAGCCCCATCGAGAGCGCGGAGCGGATCAGCAATGGATCGACATTGCGCACGCCGCTCACGGTATTGAGTACGACAGGCCAGATGCAGGAGTACACGACCATCGAGACCTTCGAGGTCTCGCCCATGCCCAACACCAGCACAAAGACAGGAAGCAGCGCGAGCGGCGCGGTATTGCGAAACAACTCGAGCAGCGGATTGAGAACCTCGGCAAGCGTCCGGTACCAGCCGATGACAAGTCCCAGTGGCACACCGACGGCCACCGCAATCGCAAAGCCACCCACGGCCCGCGTCGCGCTTGCAAACAGATGATCGGAGAGCTCGCCTGAACGCACCATCTCGAACAGCGCGCCGAGCACGGTCGAAAACGGCGGCAAAAACGTCGCATCGACCCATCCTGCGCGCGGCAGAATCTCCCACAGCGCACAGAAGGCGACGATCGCGACGCCGCCACGCAGCACGCGCGGCAATGCAGTTACGACACCAGAAGCAAGCGAATTCGCCGACGAGAATCGTGTCGATAAGGTACTCATCACTCAGACTCCCTCCTGTATCAAGCCGCGTGTGCAACCGCGAGGCGCGAAGTCGCCCGGCGCTGATGCGTCAATTGCCAGATCTCGTGTCTGAGCCGAACGAATTCCGGCGTCGAGCGCAAGTCCTCGGAGAGGTCACCGCGCGCCAGATGCACATCGAGCGCATGGGTGATGCGACCGGGCGCGGCCGCCATCACGAGAACCCGTTGACCGAGATAGATCGCCTCGTCGATTGAGTGCGTGATGAATACGACGGTCGTGCCGGTGCGCTGCCAGATGCGCAGCAGTTCGTCCTGCAAGGTCTCGCGTGTCTGCGCATCGAGCGCGGCGAACGGCTCGTCCATCAGCAGCACGGCCGGCTCGAAAGAGAGCGCGCGAGCAATCGCGACGCGCTGCTTCATGCCTCCGGATAGCTCATGCGGATAGCGGTCGCCGAACCCGCCGAGGCCGACCAGTTCAAGGAAAGAACGGGCACGCCCGGCGCGCTCCGCTTTAGCAACGCCTTTCGCCTCCAGACCGAACTCGATGTTGCCGAGCGCCGTCTTCCACGGAAAGAGCGCGTATTGCTGGAACACGATGCCGCGATCGAGCCCCGGCCCTTCAATCGCCTGGCGGTCGACGAGTATCTGCCCGCGATCCGGCTTCGCGAGGCCTGCGATCAGATCCAGCAAGGTCGTCTTGCCGCAGCCGCTCGGGCCGACCAGCGTAATGAACTCGCCCGCCTGCACAGTGAAGGACACGTCCTCCAGCACGCTGAAGTGTCCGCGTCGCTTGAGATGAAACCCCTTCGTGACATTGCGCACGCCGATTGCAGCACCCATATTCGCGGGCCTCGTGATTCCATGCAGTGGCCGCCTAATGCGCCGCCACTGACTGGTTGAACGGATTGAACTGGTTCGAATAGATGTTTTCGGGCCTCACCTGTTCGGGCTTCAACACACCATTCTTCACATACCAGTCGATGTACGTCGTGAAGTCGTTGGCGTCGATCAGGCCGCCCTTGCCTCCCACACCGGCCGATTTCCAGTAGTTGACGATCGAAGTGTCTTCATTGCGATGCCGCGTCTCCACGATCTTCTTCAGACGGGCGACCACTTCCGCACGCGGCGTGTTCTTCGCCCATTCGATCGCGCGGGCCGTTCCGTCGACGAATTTGCGCACCGTATTCGGGTTCTGCGCGATGAAGCGATCCGTGAACAGATAGCTCGCGTAGCCGAACGAGCCGAACAGCTGATAGTCGGTGGTGAGCAACGTCGCGCCGCCGTCCGCGAGCAGCTTGTCTTTGATGATGTCTTCGAGGAACACCGCATCCAGTTGCTTCTGCCTGAGCAACTGTGCGAGATTGACCGGCGGCGCCGCGACGAACACCACCTTCTGGATCTCTTCTTTGGACAGACCTGCCTTCTCGAGATACGCGGTCACCAGATACTGCTCGTAAGCGCCCGGCGTGTTCACGCCGACCTTGCGGCCGATCAGGTCACGCGCACTGTGGATCGGACTGCCTTGAAGCACGAACAGTCCACCATTGGTCTCCTTGTCGGTACCAACGTAGGAAATCACCGCCTTGACCGGCGCATGCGCCGCCACCAGTTTGACGATCGAACCGTTGAACGCACCGCCGAAGTCGACGTCGCCGGTAACCGCCGCCTGGATATCCTGCGGTCCGCTGATCGTATTGCCCACCCATTTGAGTTTGATCGGCGCAAGGTAGCCGAGGTCTTCGGCGAGTTCGGGATACAACACCTTGCTGGCCCACCCCTGATAGCGCAGTTCGAGCTTCTCAGGGGTTTGCGCCAACGCCGGGCTTGCTGAAGCCGCGACGCCCGCGGCGAGCGCCGACAGATAAAACAGGCGCGCAACACGATGCCGTAAGTCACGTGCGGTTTGCTTCATGCTTCGATCTCCGTGATCCGACGAGGAAGGCGTGCGTGCGCGGTTCAGAACACGCCGTCGTGTTCCAGCGTGATGCGATGAATACGCCGGCGCGCCGAGCCGTAGTCTCGCGCCGCGTAATGTTGGACCTGACGGTTATCCCAGATCGCGACATCGCCGGCACGCCATTCGAAGCGGGCTTGTACTTCCGGCGTCTTGATGAGGTCGTAGAGATAGTTCAGCAGACTCTGGCTTGCCGTTTTCGATACGCCGAGCAGATGGCTGGTATGCCCTTCATTGACGAACACCAGCTTGCGGCCGTTCTCCGGATGCGTCTTGATGACTGGCACTTCAATGGGCGGATATTTTTGCGCGGCATCGCGCACGCGTGCCAACCCGGCCTCCACACTCTGCTCGCTCGTGCCTTCGGGAATGTCGTAACCGCTCAGCAGATCGGACAGCGCGTTCTTCTTGGGCGACGCAAAGAACGTGTTCACCGCTTTCAGCTTCTCGAAGTAGCGGGCCAGATCGGGATCCAGCAAGTCGTAGACTGCCGCCGACGAGGTCCAGATCGTGTCGCCGCCGCCCCCCTCAGGAATCTCCTGCGCGTGGAGGACGGTGGCCTTCGGCGGCTGCGGTTGCCATGAAACATCCACGTGCCAGTTGTCGGTGCCGCCGGACTGGGTTTTATCGCTGTGGGCGATGACTTCGATCTCCGGGAACCCCGCGACGGCCGGCAGATAGATATTCTTGCGAATGGGCGTGCCGAAGATGCGCGCAAGCGTGACGTGCTGTTCTGGCGTAAGCGTCTGCTCGCGAAAAAAGATCACGCCGTGATCGACCAGTGCCTGCCTCACCGTTTGTTGGTTCTCATCGCTGAGCGGCTGCGACAGGTCGACGTTCTCGATCACTGCGCCGATCAGCGGCTTGTAGCGGCGTACGCGAAGTTCCTGGTGAACGGTGGATGGCGATTGCTGGCGGTCGAGCACTGTACTCATGACGTCCTCCTTGGGGTCGATGGCGTAATTCATGAAAGCAGCATCGATGCGGCATCGGCAACCAACGATTCAGCTCATGCTTATGCGTTGTCGGGCGATTCGATTAGTCGCCGTCGCGGCAAAAAAAGTCCACCAGAGAAGCGCTTTGGTTCGAATAAAAGCTTATTTCTAAGCCCGCTTGTGTTTGCCTATAGTCGAAGGTCGGGTCGTTGCTCCGCAAGACGTCGATTCTGGACGGGCGATCCGTCGTTCGCCCCATTGCTGTCAATACACGCCGATTGCATTCGGGCGACGCTGCCGTGAAGCAACGCGCTGAAACTGCAAAGCAAAGCATAAAAAACTGTTTGTCATTGCGATGTCAAACGGCCTTTAATAACAGGCTCGCCTTCGTGACATGCCGAAGTTGACCAATGTCTGCCCCCGCATCGGGGTATCGCTGAAGTAGCAATCGTGTGTCAGGACTCGTCTCCGCATGGCGGGTTGATTTGTACCGGCTCCATATCGGAGCACTCTTTTTTCATGGCTGATATGGAACCGACATGGCTGACTTAACTTCTTCTCGCAACAGCTATGTCTCTTCGAAACGAATGCGTGCAGGTGTTTCGAGAGGTGCGCTTTATAGTTGGCTCTCCTGGATTGTTCCAGTTCTGGTCCTGGTGCTTTGGGAGGCTGCGGCGCGTATTGGACTGATTGCGCCTCAGGTGCTCCCGGCTCCAAGCAGTGTCGCGGAAACCGCATTGGATCTGACCAGAAACGGCGATCTTTTCGTTCACCTCGGCGTCTCGCTTCTGCGTGCAATGGCGGGCTTCCTCATTGGGGGAATCATCGGCCTCGCGCTTGGCATCATGGTCGGCTTCTCACCGCTGGCACAGGCCCTTTTCGACCGTTCGATCCAGATGGTGCGCGCGGTCCCTTTCCTTGCGATGCTGCCGCTCGTCATCGTCTGGTTCGGTGTGGGCGAGGTTGCGAAAATTTTCCTTGTCGCGCTCGCGGTCCTGTTCCCCATCTATATCAACACCATGCTTGGCATCCGCCAGATCGATCCGAAGCTGATGGAGCTCGCCAAGGTTATCGGGCTGAACTGGACCGCGATCGTGCGACGGATCATTCTGCCCGGAGCGATGCCGTCGATCCTCACGGGCGTACGTTATGCGCTCGCTCATGCCTGGCTCGCGCTGGTCATCGCCGAAACACTCGCGACCACAAAGGGCATCGGCTTCCTCGCAATGGATGCCCGCGAATTCCTCCAAACCAATGTCATTTTGCTGACCATGATCATCTACGCGATCATCGGCGTCGTAGCGGACGCGCTGGTACGGGTGCTTGAAACCCATTTCCTCTCATGGCACGCGAATTACGCCAAAGGAGAGCAAAAGTGAGCCAAAGCATCGCACTGCCCCGTGGTTCCGAAGTATCGGCACTCGTCAACGAAGATCGCGTCAGTCAGTCCGCGCTGGGCGTATCGGTACGTGGCCTGCGGCGCTGCTATGGCACGCGTGTCGTCATCGATGCACTGGATCTTGATATCCACCAAGGCGAATTCGTCGCGCTGCTGGGTGAAAGCGGGTGCGGGAAGACCACCCTGCTGCGCGCGCTGGCAGGCCTCGATCTGCCCGACGCTGGGCAGATCCGCGCGCCCGAGCGTCCTTCCGTCGTGTTCCAGGAGCCTCGTCTACTGCCTTGGGCTAGGCTGTGGGAGAACGTCGCTCTAGGTCATGAAACCACTGTCGGCCGAGCCGGCGCGGCTCGTGCCCTGGCCGAAGTCGGGCTTTCCAGCCGGGAGAACGACTGGCCCCGCAATCTCTCAGGCGGTCAGGCGCAACGCGTCGCGTTGGCGCGGGGCCTCGTTCGCGATCCCGCCCTTCTGCTGCTGGACGAACCGTTTGCGGCGCTCGACGCGCTCACGCGGATCAAGATGCACGGTCTCGTCAAGGAGCTCGTTGCCCGCCACCACCCGGGCGTGCTGCTCGTGACGCATGACGTCGACGAAGCGCTCACGCTCGCCGACAGGATTCTCGTCATGCGCACTGGGCGCATCGCTGCTTCTTTCCGACCCAAGAACCACACGCCACAGGAACTGCGGTCCACGCTGCTCGCAGAACTGGGCGTTCTGTCTCACTGATCGATTTCCTGCACGACTCCAAGGACCTGACAAGGATGAATGATTCTTCACTGAGCCGCCGCCAACTATTGCGCGCGGCGGGTGGCCTGCTGGCCGGCGCCGCCGCCAGCAGCCTGTTCCCAGCGCGGGCAGCCGAGCCGCGCAAGCTGACACGCAACACCGATACGGTTCGCATCGGCTGGGGGTACGGCAGCCTGCCGGACATTGCCAAGCAACGTGGCGTGTTCGAAAAGACGCTCGCCGCAAAAGGCATCAAGGTCGAATGGATCGGTCCGTTCCCGAACCATGCGCCGTCAATTCAGGCAGTGGTCGGCGGCAGTGCGGATTTCGGCTTCTGGGGATCGACTACGCCTGCATTGGCCGCCATGCTGGCCGGCTCACCTATCGTCTTCAATGCGTTCGACGTCTATTCCCCACGCTCGACTGCCATCATCGTGAAGAAATCGAGCGGCATCAACTCGGTCGCCGATCTGGCGGGCCGCAAAGTTGCCATCAACCGTTCGGGGCTTGGCGAATTCCTGCTCATTGCAGCCCTGGAAAAGAACCACATTGACCGCGACAAGGTCGAGTTCGTTTATCTGAATCCGCCCGATGCCGCGCCCGCGTTCGCGCAAGGCAAGGTCGACGCCTGGTCGATGTGGTCGCCGGCGGTGGATATCGCGCGTAATTCGAACGACGCCAAGGACATCTTCAACGAGGGACGCGACCTCGATTTCCTGATTGACTACAGTTCGCTGGTAACGCGTCGCAAATTCACCGAAGAGAACTCCGAACTGATTCGCGCGGTAATCGACGCGTACTACGTCGAAGGCTCCTGGCAGTCGACGCATTCCACCGAAGCCGAGCAGCTCGCACAGGGAGAAGCCAAATACCCGAACCAGGTGCGCGACTATCTGGCGAGCCTGAAGCGTGTGAATCAATTCCACGAACCCGACGACGCCGCTTTCATCGCGCAGCTTCAACGGGCAGCCGACTGGCTCGCGGAACGCAAGATCATCCGCTCGCGGATCAAGGTCGCGGATTACAGCATCAAGGTTTGATGGAGCACCATGACCACGCCTGAAACCACGATCGTCGACAGCGGCCGGCCCCAGCTTGTCTCGCCACTGTCCGCAAGCCTCGGCTTCTCGGAGGCCATCGCCGATATCGCATCGACTGCGGCAGAGCGGGAACTGACACATCGTCTGCCGTACGATGAGATCGCGAAGCTCAAGGCGCTAGGGGTCGGTGCGCTACGCCTGCCGACCGATGCGGGAGGGCAAGGTTTGTCGTTGACCGAGCTCTTCTTCGTAGCTCGCGATCTTGCTGCGGCCGATTCCAATATAGCCCATGCTTTTCGTAACCATCTGTGGCAAGTCGAAGCCTCGCTTAGACAACGAGACCACCCTTTCCATGCGCATGTCCTCGACCTGACCAGGCAGAACAAGACCGTCGGGCTCAGTTTTACCGACAGCGACGCGGTGGCGGCGGGCGCTCGTCCGAGCCGGGTCCTGAGCAGGCTCGAATGGGACGAAACACGGCATGCCTACATCGGCTCGGGCGAGAAAGTTTATGCGACGGGCAACCTCTACAACGACGCATTCATCGGCGTTGCTGTGGAAAGCCGTGCGGGCCGGACTGTGCAATACGTGCTCGACCGAGGCGAAGGGGTCAGCGATCACGACGACTGGCAGGGATTCGGCCAGCGCCTGACAGGCTCGGGCACGGCGGCCTTTCGCGCCGTGATCGTGCCCGCCACCCATGTTTACCCGCCGGATTCGCCGAAGCCTGAAGAAGCCGCGCCGTGGGGATACACCTTTCATCAGGTCTATCTGACCAACTGCATCGCTGGCGTCGTGCGGCGCATCGTACTGGACGCTGTAGAGGTTCTGCGCGCGCGGGGGCGCAACTTCTATCATGGCGAAGCCGCGCATCCTACCGAAGAGCCTGTACTGCAGTCGTTGCTCGGTCGTATGCGCGCATATGCGGCCAGCACCGAGGCGACTGTAGACCGCGCTGTCGGAGCGCTGCAACGAGCCTGGGACAGCTATGGCACGAGCGACGAATATGAGACTACGCTTGCCGCCACGCTCTCGGCGGCAGAGGCCAAGGTGGTGACCGACGATCTCGCCCCGCAGATCGCCAGTTGGCTGATCGACCTCGGGTCAGGCTCGGTCGTCTCGCGCGTGGGCGCTCTGGACCGGCACTGGCGCAACATCAAGGTCATTGCCTCGCACAATCCGCGGCTTTACAAGGAGCGCCTGCTCGGGCAGAACTTGCTGACTGGGCGTCTTCCGCCCACAGGCGCGTTCTTCTGATCACGAACCACGTCGTACCTGGCTTCAGGTGCGACCCTTGATTGACTCCAACCCGATATTCCGCATTCAGGCGGAAAGGAGACGCCGAACGCGCGGCGCCACCTCTTCCGCAAAGCGCTGCATATCGGCCTCGAAGGGCTGGAACTGCAGCATGAACAGTTCAATTCCCGCGCGGTGAAACTCGGCAATACGGCGCGCGACCGTATCGTAATCGCCAACGAGCCTTGCGGCCGTGCCCCCGTTCGAACCGACGCGTGGCGACTGTGCGAACGTCTGGATCATCACCACGTTCGGATCGATATTGGCTTTCTGCCGATCCCTCAGCGGTTTGTCCAGCTCGGCCAGCGCGAACAGATGTTCGAGGTGAGCCTCTGCCTGCGCCTGTGTTTCGCGTGCGATCACGAACGCCGACAGGCCGAAACGCAAAGCGTCCTGCCCGACGGGGCGCGCGCGAGCGGATACGTCGGCGATCAGGCGTGCGACGTCGTCGTGCGGTTGACCATTGATGAACCACACGTCGCCGTGCGCCGCCACCAGTGCGCGCGCCGGCTCCGACTCACCACCGACGTAGATCCGCGGACGTGCGCGAAACGGATCAGCGGGACGCAACTGATACCCGTCGATGTGGAAGTTATCGCCGCGGTGATTCACCACTTCGCCGCGCAGCAGCGCATCGACGACCGAGATCCATTCGCGGCCGTACACGTAGCGTTCATCATGTTCCGGAAAACCGATGCCGGCGCGTTCGAGCTCCGGACGATTCCACGCGTTCACCAGATTGATCGCAAAACGCCCGCCGCTAATGTGCTCGATTTGCTGAGCCATTTTTGCGAGCACGACCGGGTGATAGAGATAGGGCTTGATGGCCGTAATGATCTCGATGCGCGACGTGAGCGCCGCCCATGCAGCCGATGCCGTCCATGCCTCGAGCTGGTCGAGCGAGGCGTCATGCGGATTGACCGTATGCTGGGCGACGAGCACCGAGTCGTAGCCGAGGCGCTCGGCCTCGAGCACGAGCGTCTTGTTGCGTCCCCAGGAGGCGTCATACGGTTCTGCGGGATCCTGCAGCGCCGCGCGGCTACCATGCACGAGCGCCCAGATGCCGAAGCGCGGAGGTTTGGCTGACATCGCTTTGATCAACGGGAAGATACAGGTGAAGGGACGCCCATGCTACCGCTACCTGTACGCCTCGCCATCCAATTTCTATCGATATGCAATTGCCAGGAAGGCATTAGGACCCTCGTCGCGCAATGCGCGCATACAACAATGCGGACTACCCCGCGCCCCACAAGTCGACTCAACAGTCTATTTTCTGTATCTGCCATTTACAGCATATTTTCTGTATTTGTCGAATACATAATATATACTGTTTCTGTCACTCACAGACTGGTTGATGTTTTCACGACTTCCCGAGGTCACCCGTGGACTATCCCGTTAAAACCCCTCGTCAGTTGCGGCCACTTCTTGTCGGCTTCCGCAAGGCCGCCGGACTCACGCAGTCCCAGGTGGCGAGCCATTTGGGGGTCGCCCAGCAAACCTACGCCCAACTCGAGGCAAAGCCCGAATCCGCGAGCATGGATCGGCTATTCCACGTTTTGAAGTTGCTCAAGGTCGATATCGTTCTGACCCAGGTGTTGAGCTCGGCCAATCCCGAAGGCCACCAATCCGGGCGTCTGCGTATAGCGGGGCCGCCGGTCGCGGCAAAGCAGAGCGTGGCAAAAAAGCGTGCGACTACTACGGCCGCGAAGACAGCGGGGACCCGGAAGGCGGCCGCCACACCGGCGCGCGGTAGCGGGCAAGGCGCGCCGAAGCCGCCCACCCGGAAGCGAGTGGCACCAGTGACTACTGCCCCCAAGAAGCGGGAGGACTGGTAGCAATGGGCCGCCGCTCGCACGCCAAAAGCCTCAACCTCTGGATGAACGGGTTGCCAGTCGGTACCTGGGAGACCACGCGGGACGGAGAGAAACTCACCTACTTCGAAGATTGGATAGCAGACGAACAGGGACGTCCTCTATCGCTCTCGCTGCCTTTTACGGCCGGCAATCAGCCCTATCGGGGCAAGGTGGTCTCGGACTATTTCGATAACCTGCTGCCTGATAGCAGGGCTATCCGCGAGCGCATCGCAGGGCGCTACAAAACTGGCGGCACGTCGCCGTTTGAGTTGCTGGCCAAGCTTGGACGAGACTGCGTAGGCGCTACCCAGATGCTGCCTCCAGACGAAACCCCGGTGAATCTTGAGCAGATCAGCGGGCGCCCCCTCAACGAGGCGGAAATCGCGCGGCTACTGCGGGAAACAACGGCCCCGCCCGTATTGGGCCAGCATGAGCCCATCGATGACCTGCGCCTGTCCATCGCCGGCGCGCAGGAAAAGACTGCGCTTCTGTGGCACGACGACCAGTGGGCCATCCCGGAAGGCAGTACCCCGACCACGCATATCCTGAAGCTACCTCTTGGACTGGTCGGAAACATGCGCGCCGACATGCGCACGTCGGTGGAAAACGAGTGGCTGTGCTCGAAAATCGTCGCAGCGTATGGTTTGCCGATCGCCAGTTGCGACATCGCCACCTTCGAGGACCAGAAAGTGCTCGTCGTCGAGCGATTCGATCGCCGGTACGCGAGCGACGGTTCATGGATCCTGCGGCTTCCCCAGGAGGATATGTGCCAGGCGACCGGGACGTCCGCCGCCGACAAATATGAGTCAGATGGCGGGCCCGGAATCCAGAAGGTCATGGAAGTCCTGGCCGGTTCAGAACGGTCCGCGATCGATCAGCGCCATTTCTTCATGACGCAGATCGTGTTCTGGATGCTCGCCGCCACCGACGGGCACGCGAAGAATTTCAGCATCGCACACCTGAAGTCCAACCGCTATGAGGCCACGCCGATCTATGACGTTCTCTCCGCGCACCCGATCATTGGCAATGGACCGAACCTGCTTCCTGCGCGTCGGGTGAAACTGGCAATGGCGGTGCGTGGCAACAACGCTCACTATCTGATCAACGATATCCGTCGACGCCACTGGATTGCGCAGGGGCAACGAGTCACGCTTGCTCCGGCCGACGTCGAGGAGATGATCACCACCCTAACGGACATGACGGAGGATGTCGTCGCGGAGGTGAAGGCGCTGTTACCCGCCGCGTTTCCAAATGATGTGTCGGACAGGATCTTTGAGGGCCTGCGACAACAAAGCGCGAAGCTCGCCGCCCAGTAGGCCCAGATTCGCCGCCGATGTAGCGAACAAACATATCCCCAAGGAAATGTAATTTGCCGCTCCAGTATTGGGCGGCGAACTTGTGTCCGTGATTTGAGCACGGATGGGGCATGTCGACGCATGCATTGCGCACGCACAGGACCTCAGCATCCCGTGCGACGAAAATGCAATCAAAAGTCAGCATCAAGCAGTGCTGGCGCCTATCGCGATCGGCGTCGGGCCGCCGGCCTTCGGCGTGGAATCACGACGGAGTTTCGTCACGGATCTCGCGTTCAACTACATGAATGCGGGATCGAGTCGGGCTGTGTCAAAGCGTCGCGGGCGGTCGAAAAAAAAGCCATACATTGCCCACATTCGCGATGTTTCATCCAGCCGTCAGTTCGCGGCCATCTTGGCGCCACTCTAGCTTTGTATGATCAGCACAAGCGAGTGCCGAACAGCAAACGGCATCCGCATTCCATCGATCCATGGTTCAGCGGAGAATCAGATTCATGAGCAAAGAGTCTCAACAGCCCGACGCCAGCGAAGACGATGCCGAGTCGGTGCTTGAACGCCCAACGCGTCGATCGTTCCTGGCCCGCGTAGGTGCTGCCGGGGTAGCAATCGGCGCCGGACAACTTCACTCAGTTGCACTCGCGGATTCCGATGACACTAGTCTCGAAGCATCAGCAGCGTCGACCGCGAACAGCGCCAATGTGCATGTTCAACTGAATGTCAACGGTACGAACTACAACTTGGATATCGATCCTCGTACAACCCTGCTTGACTGCGTGCGAGAGCATCTACATTTGACCGGCACCAAGAAGGGTTGCGATCACGGTCAGTGCGGTGCGTGCACGGTTCATGTCGATGGCAGGCGAGTGAACTCGTGCCTGAGCCTTGCCGCCACCCACGAGGGAGAAGCGATCACAACCATTGAAGGCATCGGCAAACCCGGCGCCCTTCATCCGATGCAGGCGGCCTTCGTCGAACATGACGGCTTCCAGTGCGGGTACTGCACGTCAGGGCAGATCATGTCCGCCGTCGCGCTTCTCAAGGAGCCATACGGACACAGCGACGACGATGTCAAGGAAGCGATGAGCGGAAATATCTGCCGCTGCGGTGCCTATTCGAACATCGTGGCCGCCATCCAGCAGATTCGTCGCAAAGTTTAAGCGGAGTGCGCACATGGAACCCTTTCAGCTCAAACGCGTCGCCAATGTTAGCCAGGCGATCGACTTCGCGAAAACTGCCGCTAACGGTCAACCAAACGGCGCGTCGATCCGTTTCCTCGCGGGCGGGACGACGCTGCTCGATCTCATGAAGCTTGACGTCGAGCGTCCCACCCATGTGATCGACATCCATCGCCTGCCGCTCGATCAGGTCGAGGCAATCGCCGGCGGTGGTGTCACGATAGGCGCAACGGTCCGCAATGCCGACCTCGCGAATCACCCGTTGATCAAGACGCACTACCCGGTCTTGTCTCAAGCGTTGCTATCCGGCGCATCGGCCCAACTGCGCAATATGGCGACGACCGGGGGCAATCTCTTGCAACGCACGCGCTGTGTCTACTTCCGCGACACCGTCATGCCATGCAACAAACGCGAACCTGGCACGGGCTGTTCCGCGATTGACGGGTACAACCGAAACCTGGCCATCCTGGGGACTAGCGAGCATTGCATCGCGACCAACCCGTCGGACATGAGCGTCGCGATGACCGCACTCGAGGCCACGATCCACGTCGAAAGCGCGCAGGGCAAGCGGGACATCGCCATTGACGACTTCTTCCTGTTGCCCGGCAGCACGCCCGAACGCGAAACCACCCTCAAGCCCGGCGAGCTCATTACCCACGTGACGCTTCCCGCGCTGGTGCCCGCCAATCGCAGCGTCTATCTCAAGCTGCGCGACCGCGCGTCGTACGAATTCGCATTGGCCTCCGCAGCGGTCGTCATGAGGGTCTCATCGGACAAGATCGATCACATCCGGATTGCACTAGGCGGCGTCGGCGTCAAGCCGTGGCGCTCAAAAGAGGCAGAAGCCCAACTGCTCGGACGAACGCCAGACGCCACGACTTTCCGAGCGGCGGCCGAAGCAGCGCTGCAGGCGGCGCACATACAGAGCCAAAACGGCTTCAAGGTCGAACTCGCAAAGCGCTGCATCCAGCACGCACTCACACTTGCCACACAAACTGCCTGATGCAACGGTCGTGACGCGGAGAGAATATGCAATTAGCTAGCAATAAAACGCAACCGATCATCGGCGGCGACTTTACTCGAATCGACGGGCCGCTCAAAGTCAGTGGCACCGCAACCTATACCTCGGATGTCAACTTGCCAGGGACGCTTTACGCCGTTCCCGTTTGCGCGACGATCGCCAAGGGGCGCATCACCCATCTGGACACCGCCGCGGCAGCAGGCATGCCGGGGGTCCGGGCCGTCTTCACACGCGAGAACATCGGCAAGTTCTATCGCGTCGGTTTTGCGACTGATACGAAAATCGACGAAAAGCGCCCGCCATTCGACGATGACAACATCTACTACTATGGCCAATACATCGGCCTGGTGGTAGCCGATACGTTCGAACAGGCAAGCGCAGCATCGCGAGCGGTGAAGGTGGCGTATTCGTCGAGCCGACCCGATGTCCGCATCGAAATGTCGGCAGAGCAGGCCCCGAGCGTCGACACGCAGCGAGGCGACGTGGATACCGCGTTCGCGGCTGCCCCTGATGCGCAAAAGCTGGACCGGACCTACACGACGCCGATTGAAACGCACAACCCTATCGAATTGCATGCGACGGTGGCCGTGTTCGATGGTATGAGCTACACCTTCTACGAAACGTCCCAGTCGATCGTCAACCAGCGCCTTGTCATGGCGCAGATGCTCGGTGTGTCGCAGGACCAGGTGCGCGTGATCACGAAATACCTGGGGTCCGGATTTGGCGGCAAGCTGTTTCCGTGGTCACACTCTTTGCTGGCTGCCGCCGCGGCCCGCAATCTGATGCGGCCGGTCAAGCTGGTGGTAACCCGTGCGATGATGTTCCACAACGTCGGTCACCGCACCAACACGCAGCAACGCGTGCGCCTGTCGGCGACGCCCGAGGGACGTTTCACATCGCTCCAGCAAGACTACGTCTACCAGGCCGCACGCAAGGAAACGCGTAAGGAGAACTGTGGCGAGACAACGGGCTATCTCTACAGCTCACCTAACCTGCGCGCGACCGCGGCGTACGCACGCCGGGATATCGCACCTAGTACGTCCATGCGGGGCCCTGGTGCCGTTCCCGGCCTGTTCGCCATCGAGTCCGCTGTCGACGAACTCGCCATCAAGCTCAATATCGATCCCGTCCGCTTGCGTCTGATCAACGAGCCCGCGATTGACGAAGGCTTGAAGGTGCCGTTCTCTTCGCGGCATCTCAAGGAGTGCCTGACGCTCGGCGCCGAGAAATTCGGTTGGGCGCAGCGCACGGCGGCGGTCGGGTCCATGCGTCGCGACGGCATGGTGGTGGGCTGGGGGGTTGCAGCGGGGTCGTGGGCCGCGAGGCGCCTCGCAGCGGAAATCATCGTCGAGCTTCACGCCGATGCGACAGCGCGCGTGTCGACAGCTACCCAGGATATCGGCACTGGAACCTACACGGTACTGGCTCAGATTGTCGCCAATGTGACCGGCATCCCGCTCGAGCGGATTTCCGTGGTACTCGGTGACACACGCTTGCCACCCGGACCGATGTCCGGCGGCTCAATGGCGACCGCATCGCTGGTTCCGGCAGCGACGCAGGCGGCGCAAGCAGCGGTCCAACAACTTCTGGTCGCCTCGGCCCAGGCGGACAATTCGCCGTTCAAGGGCCAACCGACCACTGAGCTTGCGTTCGACCGCGGCATGGTCTACCGGAAAGGGACCGCGCCGGGCGCGGGCGTACCGTTCGAGCGGATCCTCGCACCAGCACAGATCAATATGGTGGTCGGAAGGGGCCGGTCCGGCGCGAGTCAGGACGATCCCGACGCAGCCAAAGTGTCGATTCACTCGTACTGCGCGCATTTCATCGAGGTGACCTGGCAGCCGCAGACAGCACGATTGCGAGTCAACCGCGTAGTGAGCCTGATTGACGGCGGTAAGATCATCAATGCGCGCACAGCCCTGAACCAGATCGAAGGGGCTGTCGTGATGGGCGTCGGCATGGCGCTGTTTGAAGAAACGCACTACGACCCGCGCACCGGGGCCCCGATCAACCGCAACCTCGCCGACTATGTCATGACCACGCATGCGGATGCGCCGAAGATCGACGTGACTTTCCTCGACTATCCGGATCTCGCGTTGAATCCGCTCGGCGCACGCGGGGTCGGCGAAATCGGCATGGCGGGGATAGCCCCCGCCATTACAAACGCCGTGTATCACGCAACGGGTGTACGGGTGCGCAACTTCCGGTTCGGATCGAGGACCTGCTAGCCACTCAGGCCCTCGCGTAAGCGGGGGTGCCCAACAAGCTGGATCGAATGATCAATCTCCACTGCTGGCCGGCTCCGCTCTTAGGTGAACATTCGGCGAATTCCAACCTCGACGGGAAAGAATGTCGGCGATCTAAAACAGTCTGGGTGTACCGGCCCAGACAACGACCGACTCGATGTGGGCGGTATTTACCCAGCTATGCGGCACCGTCGATTCGTAATGCGCGCTATCTCCCGCGCGCAATACAAATGTCTTGCCCTCCAGCGTCAGCGATACCTGACCGGCGATCACGTACATGAACTCCTCGCCAGCATGCGTTGTCACTTCGGAGCGCTCTTGCCCGGGCGGCATCCTCACGAGAATGGCCTCAAGATGACGGCCTCCGGTCAGGTTCGTGAGTCTGGCAAACAGGTTCGCCGAATCCGCAAAGCCAAAAAACGTCAACTGCTCCGCGCGGCACACCGAACGTTCTTCACTGGGCGTGTCGAGGAAATACTGCACGGCCACTCCGAGTGATCTAGCGATACCCGCCAGCGATGTAAGGGAGGGGCTTGCCAGGCCTCGTTCGACTTGCGACAGGAATGGCTTCGAAATGCCGGCCGCAGTGGCCGTATCATCGAGCGTGCGCTTTAGCCGCTGCCGCAGCCCGCGTATCTTGCTACCCAGCGCAAGAGGTGAATCGCTATTGTCAGTTTTAGTGAGGTCAGTTTTAGTGAGCATGGCACGCCGAAATTAGCCATTCTTAACGGTTGTAACAACTTAATAATGCTACCGATGCGCTCGGCAAGATGAGCGATGTCGTACCCTCGCATCTGTCGCGGGGTGCCTGCTAGCGACGAAGTCCGGGCTCTGACCGACTACATCAGCGGCGGACAACAACTCAACCGTGGGCCACCCATGGAATAGTGCGCCGCCCTCTCTCCAGCTGTTGCTCGGTCCTCGGAATGGCCAAGATCGTTTAGCCGACTGTAATCCGCTCGGCCTTTTTCATTTGAGTCGGTTCTTCAGCGGAGCCCCGCATCAGCTCAGTCAATCTGCGGCTATTCTGATCAATTGTTATTGTCAGGCTTGACGTTGCGTCGCACTTTGCAAAAATTTTTTGCGCCAAATCCTTGATTCAACTTCCGAGCGGCATGCTGTAGGAAAACGAAAGGTTGTTCACATCCAATCACATTGACCTCCACGCCTTCTCATGCGCGAACTGGAATCCCCCGAACGCAGCACGCAACACGGATGATCAGCATCGCGGGGAACTGCCTACCCGATAGCGACACCCCAAGCTTACTAGTGGTAGTCTTGAAGTCGACTACCATCATGCCGAGCCGGAGCAATATGAATAAACAGTGGACCGTGACAGATATTCCGCCGCAGATCGGCAAGCGAGTTCTCATCACCGGTGCGAACAGCGGTATTGGCTACCATGCTGCATTGACTCTGGCGCGCAAAGGCGCGCAAGTCATACTTGCGTGCCGCGATAAACAACGCGGAGAAGAGGCCTTAGCCCGTCTGAACGCCGCCGCACCCGACGCTCGTGCTGAACTGGCGATTCTCGATCTCGCATCCCTCGCGTCCGTAGCACAGTTCGCACAGAGGGAACTCGCCGGGCAACGCCCCATTCACATTCTGGTCAACAACGCTGGCGTCATGGCGCCACCGAAACGGTGCGAAACTGCCGACGGCTTCGAACTGCAGTTTGGCACCAACGTACTCGGCCATTTCGCGTTGACTGCGCTCCTTATGCCCGCTCTCAAACTAGCGGCGACTGGATCGCCTGAGCGACCACGCATCGTCACGATTGCTTCCATCGCGCACAAGCAAGGACAGATCGATTTCAACGACCTCCAATCCACAAAGACGTATTCGCCGATGCAGTCCTATCGGCAGTCAAAGCTCGCGGATCTTATGTTTGCGTTCGAGCTCGACCGGCGTTTGCGCGCTGCCAACTCCCGTGTCATGTCGGTTGCCGCTCACCCCGGCGTCGCAAACACCAATCTGTTTCGGGGCGGTGACCGCTCCGCGATTTCAAGAGCTGCCCGCGAGCTCCTTAGTCATTTCATCGGTGCCGCGCTGAACACCGATTACGCAGGCGCCCTGCCGACCCTTTACGCTGCTACTTCGCGTGACGTCAGTGACGGTGGCTACTATGGTCCGCAAGGCTTTCTGGAGGCACGCGGAAGCAGGATTGGCGAGGCGAGTGTCGCCAGACAGGCAAAGGACACTTCGAATGCCGCCCGTTTGTGGCAGGTGTGCGAGGAGCTCACTCAGGTACGCTTGCGCCCATAGTGCGAGCCGGCCAAACCCTGAAGCGAGGATCAGGAACGGGCTTCTTCCTGATCGTTGCCATGCTTATCGTCGCTTGCCGTACAGGCTGACCGGCGCATACGGATAAGGCTTGGCCTCACCCACGAACTCCAGGTAATCGGCGCGCACGCCGGGGTAGCCGATCATCTTCCACGCGGCCACGTCTTCGTTGCCGCCGTACGATGGGTCGAAGAAGTAGCCTTCATTGACGTTGACCAGCAGGAACGATTCAAAGAACATTTTCAGCTTGAAACCGTCAACCTTCAGCTTGCCCGGCTCGATCCGCATCGAGAAATCGGTCTGTTGCGCATGCGCCAGCTCAGTGAACGTTTTGCCGCCGAAATGTTCCCGGCAGTACGCGTCGATTGTGCGAATGCCGAGCCGGTACTGTCCCTTCGGCGTCAGCTTCGACTGATAGCCGAACTCTGCCTCGGCAGGCAGGAATGGGGCCTGCATTTACCAACGCGTCGCTTCGCCGTAAGGCGTTTGCATCTGAAAAATCAGGCAATCTTGAACACGTCGACAAAACCGTGCAGGTTACGGGATTGCTCGTTGAGCGCCTGAGCAGCGGCCGTCGCCTGCTCGACGAGCGCCGCGTTTTGCTGCGTGATGGAATCCATCTGGCTGACGGCGGTATCAACCTGTTCGATGCCGGAACGCTGCTCTTCCGCAGCGGCTGCGATCTCATTGACAATATCGGTGACCTGACGCACGGCATGCAAGACTTCCTGCATCGTCTTGCCCGCGTCCGCGACGAGTTCGGTGCCGACCGTCACGGTCTGTACCGATTCGGCGATCAGATACTTGATCTCTTTCGCCGCCGACGAAGAGCGTTGCGCGAGACTGCGCACTTCCGAGGCGACTACCGCGAAGCCGCGTCCCTGCTCGCCAGCGCGCGCGGCTTCAACGGCCGCGTTCAGCGCAAGAATATTGGTCTGAAAAGCAATGCCTTCGATAATCCCAGTGATATCGGCGATCTTGCGGGAGCTCGCGTCGATGCTGCCCATGGTGCCGACCACACGCTCGACCACCTCGTTGCCGCGTGTGGCGACCAGCGAGGCGCTGTCGGCGAGCGAACTCGCCGTGCGCGCGCTGTCCGCGTTCTGCTTCACCGTGGCCGTCAATTCGCTCATGCTAGCTGCGGTTTCCTCGAGCGATGCCGCCTGCTCTTCGGTGCGTGAAGACAAGTCCATCGTGCCCGAAGCGATTTGCGCCGTTGCGCTCGCAATTGATTCGCTACTGCCGCGCACGGCTCGCACGGTCCTGGCGAGACTCGTCTGCATCTTCTCCACGCCGCGCAGCAGCGTGCCCATTTCATCTTCCTTGGCGATTTCGACGCAACGGTTCAAATCGCCTTCCGCGATCGCATCGAAATGCTCGAGCGCCTGGGTCAGCGGACTCATGATCGCGCGGCGCAGTGCCGCCCAACTCAGACCGGCGGCCACGACGCCGACCACGATCATCAGAATCGACAGCGTAACGAACGTGTGAAAGCTCGACTCCGCCGCCTCGTAATTCTTCTTTGCGTTGGTGTATAGCGCGAGTTTGACCTTCTGGTTCGCAATGTTCATGTCGTTGTAGAGATCGCCCAACTGCGTCATCGTGATCTTGTCGGCCAGGGCGTGATCATTTCCCTTGATCGCATCGATGAATGCGGAAATACCACCTCGCATGGCTTTCCGGCGCTCGCTCGCATTGCCGATCAAGCTCGCCTCGTCGGCTTCGTGCGGCTGCTCGACGAACTTCTGCCACCACGTCTCCGACTCGTCGAAATAGCCGCCGGCACGTTCGATCAGTCCGGCAGTCTTCGGATCGTCCGGATGCAATGCGACGCGATCCAGCACGAGGCGAGTACGCGCAATATAAATTTCCGCGTTACCGATGTTCGTCGCTGCGGTCAGCTTGTTCTCGTAAGTATCCTGGTTCGCGCGATTGGCCCGGCTGGTACCGAACAAACCCAGAACACCGATCGCCACCATCAAGACAGCTAGAAACCCCATCGTCAACGCAATACGCACTTGCAGCGACATAGCTGCTTTCCCAGTTTTCATTTCTCTTCTCCGAAGACGCCACTGTGCGAATCACAGTCGTTCATCCCTGTTTACGGCAAGCACTGAACCAGATTTAGAGACGACTGAACTCGTTTGCATAATTTCGAGTGCTAACTTGTCGATTGACAAGTAGCCTCATTGTTAATACGTCAGGATAACTGAATTAATATGGACGACGCGCCGACTTTGAACTGACGCGTCGCCTTCTCACGGATGGCTCGGATGCAAAGAGTGAAGGTGAATTGGTCAGAGTTGCGGAGACAAATGAACTGATGGGTGATATTGCGCAGGAAGAGTGCGGATGAATTGTTCGATAGACGGCATTTTGATTGGGAGGTCGTGCCCTCTGCGCGCCGAATTGATGCATTGCATTCGCAAAAGCCGGTTCAATCCTTTCGAATCTGATCCCCAAGGATGCCGCTGCGTCGGTCGTATGCAATGCGACCCTGTTCGTTCGTTAAGACATCCTACCTAGATGAACATTCGATCCGCTCACTTACCTACACTCGAACTTTCAAATCGAAGGTCCCGACAAGCTGGAAAACTGGGTGCGAAGTTTATCTGCAATTCCGTGTATATAGTTCATGTGCATTTAACCTGGTCTTAACTTGTATTTATCAATGAACGCGGTCCCAGGTCGCGAGTTTTCGTGGCGCTGGTTAACCCGCCTATACCTCTGTATAGGTAGGTTACGCTAACGCGGCATCGGTATATCCCACCGTAGAGTAGATTCGTGCACCGGCAAAACCTACTCTTCTCTCATTCCGACAGAACCAGCGGGCGCGCAAGCTCGCATGCGGCAGGAGAACCGAATGACTCTTGAATTTTTAAGCCATCAAGTCATTTTCGACCAGGCTGTCCAGCATCTGTTCCAGCAGCGCCAAGCAGCGCTCTTGCCGCGCGGCGGCGGCGCATATCGCGGTTACTGCGGCGGCTGTCCAATCGGCAACTTCATCAAGCCACGCGACTACCTGACAGTGATGGAAGGGGTTCCCATTCACTATGTCAGCAGACAAAAGCATGAAGTGCCCACTTATATGGACGTGGGTGTCGCTGCGCTGAGAAGAGCGCTACTGCGTTCGAAAATCAACGTATACGACCCGCAGACGGTCAGCCTGCTGAGCTGCCTGCAAAACGTACATGACGTGTTCGGCGTCTGGGAATGGGGCGACAGGCTGCAATCGATCGCGCATCAATTCGGCCTTAACGCAGACCAGCTGACGAACGCTGCGTGAGGAAGGCCCGGGCTCGAGCACACGGCGTGCAGTGCCGCTATGATTGCGACTGCAGTTCCTTGCCAACCCGCTGGAGTACGTTATGCCGGAAGTCGTTGTTTACGCAGTAGCAGGGCGCTCACCTGAGCAAAAGAAAGCGCTGATGACGGGGATCACCAAAGTTGTGGTTGACAGCCTCGGTGTCGCCGCTGAACAGGTTGTCGTGCAGATCGTGGAGTCTCCATCAGACTCCAAGTCAAGAGGCGGCATTCCGTTCAGCGAGCGTCAGCGCACTTCCTGAACCCGCATAATCCGCATCATGACCGGCCGGTGTGCGGTGACGCCGCCGACCGGGCGCGGACGTAATCCACCGACGAGCTCAGGTTGCAACCGCCGCAGTCGTATCCACGAATAGCGCGTACAGTGACTGCCCGGCCGCCATGAACAGCCGGTTGTGCGCCGCGCCGCCGAAGCAGACGTTCGCGCAGCGTTCGGGCAGAGCAATGCGCCCAATCGCGTTGCCGTCCGGCGCGAATACCATCACACCGTTCAGTCCCGGTCCGGTGCCCCAACCGGCCCATAGGTTACCGTCCATGTCGCAACGGAAACCGTCTGGCGCGCCGTTCTCGCCCGCATCGACGAATACGCGTCCGCGCACGAGGCGCCGACCCTCCTCGACATCGTACACACGGATGCGCCGCGGCTTCGAGCCCGATTCGACGATGTAGAGGCGGCGTTCGTCGGGCGAGAAGCAGATGCCGTTCGGATTGACGATGTCGTCGGCGACCACCTCCGCCCGGCCGGTGGCCGGGTCGAGGCGATAGACGTTGGTCGGCAGCTCGGGCTCACCTTTGACACCCTCGTAGTTGTTGGAGATGCCGAACGGCGGATCCGTGAACCAGATGCTGTCGTCGCTCTTCACGACCACATCGTTCGGCGAATTCAGCCGCTTGCCGTCGAAGCGGTCGAGCAACAAGGTCAGCGTGCCGTTGTACTCGGTGCGCGTCACGCGTCGGTTGCCGTGCTCGCAGGTGATGAGCCGCCCCTGGCGGTCCCGTGTATTGCCGTTCGCGTACCCCGAAGCCCTGCGAAATACCGACGTCGCGCCAGATTCCTCGTCCCACCGCATGATGCGGTTGTTCGGAATATCGCTCCACAGCAGGAAGCGGCCGTCGCCAAACCACACCGGTCCTTCGCCGAAGCGCATGCCAGTCGCAAGCCGCTCGACCGCCGCGTTCGTGATCCGGTATTTCAGGAAGCGCGGATCGAGCACTTCCACTGCGGGATCGGGATAGGTTTCACTTTGTTGCCACATAGTGCTGGCTCTTGAGTCAACGGGGCTGCTTGATGAACGCTTCGAATGCCGTAGCGTAGTCCGGATGCCAGCGCGACAACGCGGGCCGGTTCTCGACGATATCGCCTGCGGCCCATAGGATGCGCAGTTCATCGAGTGAACGCGGCACGTCGTTGTCGGGACACAGTATGTAGAAGTCGCCGGCGTCGAGACGCTCGAACATGAAATCGACCGTCTGCTCGGGCGTCCATGCGGCGGCGGGCTTTTCCACGCGGCCGTTGCGTGTCAGTTCCGTGAACACGAAGCCAGGAATCAGCAGATGAGCGCTAATCCGGCAGTCGGCGGTGTTGCGCAGTTCGTGCTGCAGCGCTTCGGTGAACGCTTTCAGACCGGCCTTCGCAACGTTGTACGCGGGGTCCCCTGGCGGCGTCGTGATGCCTTGCTTCGAACCGGTGTTGATCACAAGTCCCGGACGACCGCGCTTGATCATGTCCGGCACGAAAATCTGCGTACCGTGGATCACGCCCCACAGGTTGACACCCAGCACGCGCTCCCAGTTCCCAGTCGGACCGAACATCCCACTACCGGGCTGAATGCCGGCATTGTTCATCAGCACGTCGGTTCCGCCGAAGCGTTCGACGACGGTTGCGTGCAGGCGGCGAACATCGTCGGCGACGCTGACGTCGGTCTCGACCGCAAAGACGTCTTGTGTGCCGCTTGGGGTCAGCGCGGCGATTTCCTCCACCGCCTGCGCGACGCGGTCGGCGCCGAGGTCGGCGATGCAGACGCGCAACCCAAGCTGCGCAAAGCGTTTGGCAGCAGCCAGGCCGATGCCGGCGGCGCCACCGGTGATCACGGCGACGGCGCCGGGGGTCAGGGCAGAATGAGTCATGAGAATCCTCGTTGATGCCGGAATCGCGGCGCCTACAAGCGACTTACGATCCCGATCCGTTGGAACAGTGAGTCGGCGATCCTAGCATGACCGTTTCTTTCGTGACCGGCCGGGCTCCCAATGACGAGCGGTCCTAAGCATGTTGCGCTATTGCCGCGCGAAGCGGCCAGTCGAGCGTCAGGTCGCCATCGCGGGCAATTTGAGCAAGTCCAGGAAAGCACGGGCGACGGGTATGAGCGGTTCTCCCGCGCTTCCCTTAAAAACGGCCGCGAGTTCCCAGCAGGGCTCCTCGGCCTCGCGCAGACGCGCCGTTGCGACCGGTGCGCCGTGCGTATTGCTGCCCCTCGCGGCAACCACGGATTCGGGCACCATGCTGATCGCAAGCCCCTGTGCGGCCAGTTCAAGCAACATCGGCATGTCGTTGACCTCGAAGCTGGTCCGGCGCTGCAGCCCTGCCGCCGCAAAGCTTCGATCGACGAGCCGCCGCACGCTCCACTCCGGGCGCAGGTCGGCGAATGTTTCGTCGACGAGATCGGCCAGCTCCAGCCCGCTGGCGCCCGCAAGTCGATGATACGTCGCGCAGACGACAACCATTCCTTCGCATGCGAACATGTGCGATCCGAGATCGTCGAGCGGCGTATCCGGCGGCTGCGTGAACGCGAGGTCGAGGCGCCCTTCCCTCACATCGTCGATCAACGCACGCGAGCCGTCCAGTATCAATTCGATATCGATCCCACCGAACGCGGCCCGAAACTGTCCTAGAGAAGCCGGCAGGTCGACGAAAGGCGCGAGACCGTGAATCGCACCGATACTCAGCCGGCCGCGTGCGAGCCCATGAACCTGCGTGACGGCGTGCCGCGCGTCGCGGGCGGCAGCCAGTACCCGCTGCGCCTCTGCGAACAGCACTTCGCCGGCAGGCGTCAAGGCGACTCGCCTCGTGCTGCGATTGAACAACGGTCCGCCCAGGTCTTCTTCCAGCGAGCGGATCGACGCAGACAATCCGGACTGCACAAGGTTGAGGCGCCGCGCCGCGCGCGTGAAATGTCGCTCTTCCGCGACCGCCACGAAATGTTCGAGTTGCTTCAAATCCACGTTGGCACTCTTTCTGCAGAGACGATTAATCACGGAAACCGCTTAATTGGATCACATCTTTCTATTGGAATGGTAATTCAATCTCCGTTATCGTCGCATGTCTGGACACGTGAAACGCCGCGCACGAAATGCGGGCGCAATGGGACTTAACGACCGCACGCCAGTTGCGAATCCTCACAGCATATAGGGAGATTGCTTCATCATGGACTACCGTCAACTTGGCCGTTCGGGCCTCAAGGTGTCGACCGTCACGCTGGGCACGATGACGATGGGCGGCAAAGGCAAATTCGCCAGCGTCGGCGAGGTCGGCCTCGACGATGCGCGCCGGCAGATCGACATGTGCATCGACGCGGGCGTCAACCTGATCGATACCGCAGACGTCTATTCGAACGGTGCGTCGGAGGAAATCGTCGGCCAGGCGCTCGGCGGCAAGCGCAAAGGCGGCGTGCTGATTGCGACGAAAGCCCGCTTTCCCATGGGTGACGGCCCGAACGACCGGGGTCTGTCGCGGCATCATTTGATAGAAGCCTGCGAGGCGAGCCTGCGCCGTCTCAAGACCGATGTAATCGACCTCTACCAGGTGCACGAATGGGACGGACTCACGCCGCTCGAAGAAACGCTTGAAGCGCTCGACCTGCTTGTCCGGCATGGCAAGGTCCGGTATGTCGGCTGCTCGAACTACTCGGGCTGGCACCTGATGAAGGCGTTGCATGTGAGCGAACGCGATCGCCTGCCGCGCTTCGTGAGTCAGCAGATTCATTACACGCTCGAAGCACGCGAAGCGGAATACGAACTCGCGCCGATCGCACTCGATCAAGGCCTGGGCATTCTCGTCTGGAGCCCGCTCGCAGGCGGCCTGCTGTCGGGTAAGCACCGCCGCGACGCGACGCCCGAGGGCACGCGCCAGCTCGCCGGCTGGACGGAGCCGCCGATCCGCGACGCCGAACGACTGTGGTCGATCGTCGATACGCTTGTTGAAATCGCCGGCGAGCAGAATGTCTCGGCTGCGCAGGTCGCGCTCGCATGGACGCTCGGGCGCCCCGCCGTCACGTCGGTCATCATCGGCGGACGCAACGAGAAACAGTTGCTCGACAACCTCGGCGCGGCCAACCTCAGGCTGAGCGCCGAACAGCGCGAGCGGCTCGACAAGGTGAGCGCGCCGCCCCTGCTCTATCCGTACTGGCATCAGGTGCAGACCGCGCACGATCGTCTTTCAGTTGCGGACCTGTCGCTGCTGGAGCCCCATCTCAAGGCGTAGACGCGCATCCATTCCCCATCTCATGGCGGTGGTCGGCATGCTGGCGGGAGGCTGCCTCAGTGACAGCCTCCTGAAAAAGGGTAATTCGGTAACGGTCGCGCGCAAGTTGCCGGTGATCGTCGGCCTCGTGTTGACCGCCACGATCGTTCGGCAATCTGTCCGGTATTACTACGCCCGTCGTTTTCGGCATGATCCTGCAGCGCACGCACAACTTCCACTATGCGATGTGATACGTCTCGATCGTCGCCGTTCTGGGCATCCTTTCGTAAATCTTCCTCGTCGGCAAAATCGAAATGATCGTGCCGCCGAAGAAGCGGAAACCTAACGCGTACGGGGTTACGCAGTCGAGCTAGGCTCAAACAGGCTGGCTTACGCTAGCCGCGCCAAAGAAACGCAAACGCCGCCTTATGTGATGGCGCCAATCTGCCAGGGCACGAATTCATTCTGGCCGTATCCGTGAATCTCGCTTTTCGACGCCTGGCCCGACGCGGTCGCAAGCATGAGTTGGAAGATCTCCTCACCGAGTTCGTCGACCGTTCGTTCGCCGTCGAGGATCGACCCGCAATTCAGGTCGATGTCCTCTTCCTGACGTTGCCACAAAGCAGTGTTGGTACCCAGTTTCAACGAGGGCGACGGCGCGCAACCATAGGCGGAGCCGCGGCCGGTCGTAAAGCAGATCAGGTTTGCGCCGCCCGCGACCTGCCCGGTCGCCGAAACCGGATCGTAGCCCGGCGTATCCATGAAAACGAGACCGCGGGCACGCACCAGTTCGGCGTACCGGTACACGTCGACGAGATTGGTCGTACCGCCTTTCGCTACGGCGCCAAGCGACTTTTCGAGAATCGTTGTCAGCCCACCGGCCTTGTTCCCGGCCGATGGATTGTTGTTCAGATCGGCATTCATGCGCGCGCAGTATGCTTCCCACCAGTGGATCCGTTCGATGAGCTTTTCGCCGACTTCACGTGACACGGCCCGGCGCGTCAATAGATGTTCGGCGCCGTAGACCTCGGGGGTTTCGGAGAGAATCGCCGTTCCACCGTGCGAGACCAGGCGATCGACTGCCGCGCCGAGTGCCGGATTTGCGGTAATGCCGGAGTAGCCGTCTGAGCCGCCGCATTGCAAGCCGATTACGAGGTGCTTGGCATCCACGGGCTCACGCCGTACCTTGTTCGCTTCCCCGAGCATCGCCTTGACCTGTTCGATGCCCGCCGCCACCGTGCGCGCCGTGCCACCGGTCGCCTGAATGGTCATCGTCTTCAGCGCCGCGCCGGACGTAAGACCCTGGCTTTGCATAAGCCCATCGATCTGATTGGTTTCGCAGCCCAACCCGACTATCAGCACGCCGGCGAAATTAGGATGCCGTGCATAACCACCGAGAGTGCGCCGGATCATTTCCAGCGCTTCGCCTTCGGAATCGATCGCGCAGCCCTGAGCGTGCGTCAGCGCGATCACGCCATCAACGTTTGGATAGTCCGCAAGCGCTTGCGGATGAATATCGCGACGAAAGTAATCTGCGATGGCGCGTGCCGCCGTTGCGGAGCAATTGACCGATGTCAGAATGCCGATGTAGTTACGCGTTGCGACACGTCCGTCGGCGCGTACGATGCCCATGAACCGCGCCGCCGCTGCGACCGTCGACGCCGGCTTCGCATCTGCGCCGAACGCGTAGTCCCGATCGAAATCGCCCATCGCAAGGTTGTGCGTATGGACATGCTCCCCGGCTTCGATGGCACGTGTCGCAAAGCCGATGATCTGGCCGTAGCGCCGCACTGGCGCGCCCGTTTCGATAGCGTGGACGGCAAGCTTATGACCCGCCGGGATCAACCCACGTACGGCAAGACTACCGCGGATGCGCATGCCCGCGACAAGCTGGTGCCGCGCGATGACGACATCGTCATCTGGATGCAGTTGCACGATTGGCTCTACAGTTGCCGAAGGATCGGCCATTGTGTTCTCCGCGTCGAATATCATGACGTTGCCTCCTCGATCTGCGCTGCACGCACGACCTCGCCTGTTACGGCATCAAGGCCGACGAGCGTATTGATCGATGCGCAAGCGCCGCATCGTCCGCCGATGTAATGATGTCCGAGAATGCTCATGTGAATTTCCGGTTAAATCGCGTGCAGCGTATCTGCATGTGCCTAGCGAAGCGTCGCTTCGGCCGAGCCAATCGGCGCTTCGGCTACGCGGCGTGAATGCAAGCCGATGCTCATAAGCAGGAACACGCCGACGACGCCTGCAAACGCCAGGGTGAACATGCCTGCACGAGGGCTATGAAAGAGCGTCTCCACTGCCGTCTTTAATGTGGGCGCGATGAAGCCGCCGAGATTGCCGAGCGCGCCGATCATTGCAATACCGCTCGCTGCCGCGGTACCGCTCAGGTAGGCCGTCGGCAAGGTCCAGAAGAGCGGCTGGACGACTACGAAGCCGACCGTCGCGATACAGAATGCGACGAGCACGGGTCCAATGTGATTGCCGAGGGTAGACAGTGCTATTCCTGCCGCAGCCGCAGCCAGCATGGCGATGGCGAGTTGCCGGTGCTTCCCGCTCGCGTCCGCGTAGCCGGTGATAAAGCGCAGTGCGATGAGTGCGCACAGCCAGGGAATGGCGGTCAGAAAGCCGACCTTCGAGCCGATGGCGGTACCGGTCAGCTCCGAAATCCGCGTCGGCAGATAGAAGATGACGCCATACACGCTCACCTGAATGGCGAAATAAATCGATACAAAGCGAAGCACGTTCCAGTTGCGCAGCGCGGTCAGCGCAGTAGCCGGCCCATGCGCAACCTTGTGCCGGTCTTCCGCTGCTATGGCGTTTTCCAGGGCGTCTTTTTCGGCCGACGTCAGCCACTTCGCGTGGCGCGGTTTGCTCACCAGATAGAAGAACGCGACGATGCCAACAGCCGACGCAGCGAGACCTTCGATGAGAAACATCCATTGCCAGTTATGCAGACCCAGGCGGCCACCCATGACCTCCATCAGATAACCTGATAGCGGGCTGCCCAACACGAGCGCCACTGGCAAGCCAAAGTAGTAGATGCCTAGCGCCTTGCCGCGTTCACGTGCGGGGAACCAGTATGTGGAATAGAGAATGACGCCGGGCGAAAAACCTGCTTCGGCCACGCCCAGAATGAAGCGCAGCGCATAGAACGAGGCCTCGTTGTGCGCAAACATCATGGCCGCCGACGCAAGCCCCCAAGTGACCATGATCCGGCTCAACCAGAGCTTCGCACCCACCCGATGCAGCATCAGATTGCTCGGGATCTCGAACACCGCATAGCCGATGAAAAAGATCCCCGCCCCGAGCGCAAACGCCGCGTTGCCGATGTTCGAATCGACTTGAAGGGCCTGTTTGACAAACCCGACGTTCGAACGGTCAAGCATCGATAGCGCGAACATCAGCGCGAGGAAGGGCGCAAGCCGCAGGCGCGCCTTGCGTACCGCGCTTTCCAACGGGTCTTGCGTAACGTGTTGAGTCTGCATCTCGTCTATCTCCTTGAGGAAGCCGGGTATGCCGGTCTGTTATGGGGGGTTAGAGCCGGTTCATACGTGATCAGAGAGAGGCTGTGTCCAGTAGTCCTCGTGCAGCAAGGTTCGCCATCAGCGCGCGCACGCCGAAGGTCCACGGCTCGATGCGGTCGCTGTGGTTGACCCGGTTGACCAGCGTGCCGAGCTGCCGGCTCGAAATCTTCACGATATCGCCCAGCTTGTGTGTGAAGCCCGCGCCAGCGGCGTCGCGGTCTTCGATTGGTGCAAAAAGCGTTCCGAGGAACAGCAGCGCGCCATCGGGGTATTGATGGGTCGAACTGATCGTCTGCGAAACGAGATCGAGTGGGTCGCGCGTGATCTGGTCCATCGAACTCGTGCCTCGCAAGACAAAACCGTCGCTGCCTTCAACGCGCAAATCGACTGTCGCCCGGCGCACATCGTCGATCGAGAAAGTCTCGTCGAAAAGCCGCAGGAAAGGGCCAATCGCACACGAGCCATTGTTGTCCTTCGCCTTGCCAAGCAGGAGCGCGCTGCGTCCTTCGAAATCGCGCAGATTGACGTCGTTGCCCAGCGTCGCGCCGAGCGCGCGGCCGCGGCTGTCGATCGACAGCACGATTTCCGGCTCCGGATTGTTCCAGACCGAATTCGGATGCAGCCCGATTTCCGTGCCCGTACCCAACGCCGCCAGCACCGGCGCTTTTGTGAAGACTTCCGCGTCAGGGCCGATGCCGACTTCCAGGTATTGGGACCATAGTCCCTGCTCGATCAGTAGCGCCTTCAATTCGCGCGCCTCGGCGGAGTCCGGTCGGATGCTGGTGAGACTATCGCCGACGAGAGACCTGATCTGCTCTCGCACGCGCACCGCGCCTTGCGGGTCGCCCTTTGCCTGCTCCTCGATCACTCGTTCAATCAGGCTCGCCGCAAAGGTCACCCCTGCTGCTTTGATGACCTGCAGATCGCAAGGCGCGAGCAGATGGACGCGCTCCGGATCTTGCACGGTACCGCCCGTTGCATCGGCCGTATTGCCGATGATCGTCTCCAGCTTGCCGATCCAGCGGCCACTCGCGGCTCGCACCGTCGCGACCGGATCTTCCCGCTCCAGCAAGCTGCTGATGGTCGGTGCTGCGTCGGAAATGTCGAACACGCCGTCGGCGCGCAAGACGACTACGGCGGGACCTGCGGGCAATGAATTCGCGGCAGGTACCCAGGCGCGGCCGACAAGCGTGCCGGACAATCCGTCCGACGGAAGCGTGTCAGTTACGCTGAGTGAAAGCGGGGATGTCATGTCTGTCTCCACTGAAGTTTGTCTGGCGCGCGCGGCTTACCGCCAGTTCGCGCGTTGATTCGCCCAGCAGCAACTTTAGGCAGCCGACCGATAAACATCCAATCTCTTATTCAGTACAATCGATTCCATCCGGTTATGAGTTCGTGCGTGTTTACCCCATGTCCAGACAATTTGCGGTGCGTACGTCGAGCGTCCTGGCAAGGCTGCGCTTCAGACATCTTCAACTGCTCGATGCCCTCGGACGCACGCACAACTTGCGCATCGCAGCCGAACAGATGCTTATCACCCAGCCCGCGGCGACAAAAATCCTGAGTGACATCGAATCGATGTTCGGGGCCCAGTTGTTCGAACGGTTACCACGGGAGATGCGCCCAACCGATCTCGGCGTATTGTCCGTGCGCTATGCGACCGCGGCGGTAGCCGATCTGGGCAAGTTCGTGAACGAGTTCAGCACCTTGAGCGATGGCGGCTACGGTCATCTCACCGTCGGCGCTATCTCGGCTTCGGCCGCTCAGGTGGTGACGACCGGCATCAGGGAGATTCGCCGGCAGCGGCCGCAACTAGTCATCAAACTGGTCGAGCAAAGCAGTGACCAACTGGCGGTCTGGCTCGAAGAAAGGAAGCTGGACGTGATGGTCGGCCGTCTGACGGAGCCGCGCCATCAAGTACTGTTCGACTTCGAGGTGCTGTCCGGGGAACCGGTCTGGGTGGTCGTCGGACAGCATCATCCGTTGTTGCAGCGGCGGCGGCTGGAGTTGGCCGATCTTGGCGCGTGGCCATGGATTCTCTATCCGCAAGCAACGGCTATCAGGCAGCTGTTCGACGAAACGTTCGCCGGCGCGGGCATTCCTGCGCCGGTGGGCATGGTGGAAACGCCTTCAATCTTTTCGACACTGGAACTGTTGCAGGCAACCGACATGATTTCGCTGCAGCCACGTGCCGCTGTCGAAAAATATGTAAGCAAGGGTCTGCTCGGACACCTGCCCATTCCCATCACCCGGACCATGACGAGCTACGGTATCGTCACGCGCAAGCACGAATTGCCGTCACAGCCCATGCAGGAATTCATCGCCATTCTACGTTCCGTGGCGGGACGTGTCGGCGATCGGGCGCTGCCAACGCGCGACGGATCGGGCGAGGCAACGTGACGATAGGGATCGGCGAGAGCGGTCCGACGATAGCTTTAGAACGATGTGCCTATCTGGAACTGGAATTTCTGATACTGATCGCCTGCGTGCTTGACGAGCGGAAAACCGAGGCTCAACTTGAGCGGACCGATCGGCGAGATCCAGGCGAGCCCCAGCCCATAGCCGTAGCGCAATCCGTTCGCTCCGATGCTACTGCCTTCGCTGCCCCATACATTGCCGCCGTCGAGGAAGGTAAAGACGCGCAACGTGCGGTCGTAGCCGGATCCCGGCATTGGAACGGTCAGCTCGATATTGCCGACGACCATCTTCGAGCCACCGATGGGATCGTTGGTGGTCGCGTCGCGCGGGCCGAGCGAACTTGGTTCATATCCACGCACTGAACCGATACCGCCCGCATAGTAGTTCTTGAAGATCGGATAGGGCTTGCCGTTCAATCCATTGCCATAGCCGCCCTGAAAGTTCAGGCCAAGCACGAAGCCACGCGCGAATGAATAATAGTATTGCGCCTGGAGGTCTGCCTTGTAGTACGGCGTATCACCCAGCGGCGTGCCGTATTCGGCATTGGCTTGCGTATAGTAGCCCCGGCTTGGGACAAGCGCGCTATCACGGTCGTCACGCGACCATCCCGCCGTCAACGGAACATTGTTGGAGACACGGCCGAATTGCGTGACGTAATCCTTATAGCTCTGAGGCGTATTGGCGTCGATATCCAGACGGTTCTGCTCGAACCCCAGCCCGAAGTACACCATGTCGGCCTCGGAGAAAGGCACGCCGAACTTGAGGTCCGCTCCTGCCGTGATAATTCGGAAGCTCGAGTCGGTCGAATAATACAAGGGCTCAGTCGTGCGGTAATAAACGTCGGTGATGCGCTTGATGCCGTCAATCGTGAAGTACGGATCGACCTGTGTGACCGTCAGCGTACGGTTGGTAGTGGAGGTGTTCACATTCAGTGCGAGGCTCGTGCCCGAGCCGAACACGTTGTCCTGCGATACGCCTGCGGAGATAATGGGCCCCTCGCCCGAGCCATAGCCCAGGCCCAGCGAAATCGAGCCCGTGGGTTTTTCCGTCACCTTGACGTCGATATCGACCTGATCCTGCGTGCTTTCGACCGGCACCGTGGTCACGTCCACATCCGTGAAGTAGCCGAGACGGTTGATCCGGTCTTTCGACAGCGCGAGGCGGTTCGAGTCGAACCACGAGCTCTCCATCTGACGCATTTCGCGGCGCACCACTTCGTCACGCGTACGCGTGTTGCCGACCACGTTGATGCGGCGCACGTAGACGCGGCGGCTCGGGTCCACTTGCAGCGTGAGGCCGACCTTGTGGTTGGCCTGATCGATCTGCGGCTGCGCATTGACGTTGGCGAACGCATAGCCGTATTCGCCGAGCTTGTCGACGATGGCCTTCGTGGTGGCTTGCAGCTTTTCAGCCGAGAAGCGGTCACCCGGTTTGATCTTGATGAGCTTGGCCAGCTCG
>NZ_JARESS010000309.1:0-239 GCF_046027915.1 Paraburkholderia sp. RL17-347-BIC-D | reverse complement strand
GAAGGCAAAGGGCTTGACGAGGTAATCGTCCGCGCCGAGTTCGAGACCGCGCACGCGGTCGTCGACGTCGTCGCGCGCGGTGAGGAACAGCACGGGCGTGGTGCGCGTGGCGCGCAAGGTCTTGACGATGGTCCAGCCGTCCATGCCGGGCAGCATCACGTCGAGCACGATCACGTCGTACTCTTCTTCCTGGGCGAGGATCAGCCCTTGCGGGCCGTCGTTCGCCACGTCGACCGCAT
>NZ_JARESS010000308.1:0-251 GCF_046027915.1 Paraburkholderia sp. RL17-347-BIC-D | reverse complement strand
CACGAACTGGCCAAGAAACTGGTCGACGCGCGCCGCAGCGATTTTCACGTCCTTGTTGTCGGCCAGCGCGGCGGCAATCAGATCGTTCAGCACGGGATCCCCGAATTGCTCCCACCACATCGCGTTGGCAACTTCGGCCGCCTCGCTTGCTTCGAAGCGGAACGTCGCCGGCGTAGGCACCGTGGGTCGCACGTAGTCGGGGCCGAGCAGACAACCGCCCAGGCCGAGACTCAGCCCCGCAAGCAGCAGGG
>NZ_JARESS010000307.1:0-251 GCF_046027915.1 Paraburkholderia sp. RL17-347-BIC-D | reverse complement strand
TCCTGCTGCTTGCGGGGCTGAGTCTCGGCCTGGGCGGTTGTCTGCTCGGCCCCGACTACGTGCGACCCACGGTGCCCACGCCGGCGACGTTCCGCTTCGAAGGAAGCGAGGCGGCCGAAGTTGCCAACGCGATGTGGTGGGAGCAATTCGGGGATCCGGTGCTGAACGATCTGATTGCCGCCGCGCTGGCCGACAACAAGGACGTGAAAATCGCTGCGGCGCGCGTCGACCAGTTTCTTGGCCAGTTCGTA
>NZ_JARESS010000306.1:0-253 GCF_046027915.1 Paraburkholderia sp. RL17-347-BIC-D | reverse complement strand
TGCCTCTCTCCAGAAAGTGGCTGTCCAGTCGTAGTCGCTGGGCGGCCTTTAGTTTCCACAGGCTAGCACGCATGAGGAGAGCCAGGTATTGGTCATGCACCTGGAGTCCACGCTTGGAGCCTCACAAAGCTGGACTTTCCGATAAAAGAGCATCGGTGGAATCACCGGGCATTCGAAATACAAGGGGTTTCCGGAGAGCCCCAGTCAATGAGCTGGATTGCCGGATACGCGACTGGACGTTCCGATAAGCGCG
>NZ_JARESS010000305.1:0-253 GCF_046027915.1 Paraburkholderia sp. RL17-347-BIC-D | reverse complement strand
CGCAGCACGCCCCATGCGTCCGTCGCCAGTTCCCAGCCTTCGCCCCGCGCTTCCTTGCGCCCCTTGTTGCCGTCGATACGCGTGTTGTAGCCGACGATCAGCCGTGACTGCGCATGATCGCTGCTGACCTGAACCTGAAGTTTGCCGGGCGTGTCGTCGGCGACGATCTGGTTAGCCTGGAACCCTTTCAGTTCCTGCGTCCGCGTGCCGCTCAGTGCGTAGTTGGCTGGCAGTAACCACGGTGGCTGCCTGA
>NZ_JARESS010000304.1:0-254 GCF_046027915.1 Paraburkholderia sp. RL17-347-BIC-D | reverse complement strand
CTCTCGAAGGAAGCGGGCAACAGCAAGCTGTTCAATATCGCCGAGCGGCTGGAGTCGGTGATGTGGGACGCGAAGAAGATGTTCCCGAATCTGGACTGGTTCAGCGCGGTCTCGTATCACATGATGGGTGTGCCCACGGCCATGTTCACGCCGCTCTTCGTGATCTCGCGCACGGCCGGCTGGAGCGCGCACATCATCGAGCAGCGCGTCGACAACAAGATCATCCGTCCGAGCGCGAATTACACCGGACCTGA
>NZ_JARESS010000303.1:0-257 GCF_046027915.1 Paraburkholderia sp. RL17-347-BIC-D | reverse complement strand
AGGGATCACGACGATCTCGAGCTTCATGTCGAACGCGCCGGCGTCCAGGGTCTCCACTGCGCGTTCGCTCCGCATTGGAATGTTGCTCATGTCTGGCTCCTGAGAGGCGTTGAGTACCGGTTCCCCGTTCACGGCTTCGGGTATGTGGAAACACAATATGTGAAAACGCAACGTGAAAACACGGCACGTGACGACACAATCTTTTGCATTGATGCCAGCGTGAAAACAGCAGCGTCGCGGGCATTGCGCCACGGCGT
>NZ_JARESS010000302.1:0-261 GCF_046027915.1 Paraburkholderia sp. RL17-347-BIC-D | reverse complement strand
TGCGCGTCGGCAAAATGCCGACATAGGCGCTTTGCACGTCGAGCAGGTAAGGTGCAAGCTTGCGCGTCTCAATGTCAGGGTTCGCGTAGAGATCAAACCGGGCCATCAAAACGTCCTGTATTTCGCGAGCGGAAGCCCGTCGCGATCGACCATCGCCGTGTAGGCGGCGACCAGCTCGGCGTTATCATCGGCCCACCGCCGCGCCTCGGCCTCCTGGATTTCTTCGCGTACACCGCGCTCGCTCGCGCGCGAAAGATTAAT
>NZ_JARESS010000301.1:0-264 GCF_046027915.1 Paraburkholderia sp. RL17-347-BIC-D | reverse complement strand
GCCAAGCTGTTTGGCCCGCTCCAGCACCTCGGGAGGCAAGGTGACATTGGTGGATTTACGCGGTCGAACCTCGAGGGCTTTGCCCATGTGCGGCTCCATGCAGCATATTATGTGCATTATGCTGCACATGATCGACGGATCGCAAGCGGGTCGGCGGCCGATGGGGGCTACGCGGAAAGCGTTAGGGCGCAGTCAGACGAGGTCCTTCCGGATCTCCTCCATATTTGGTTGAGCAGGTGGTTTTCGATGCACATTGGGATTTTA
>NZ_JARESS010000300.1:0-265 GCF_046027915.1 Paraburkholderia sp. RL17-347-BIC-D | reverse complement strand
CCGTAATTCCGCTGCGACCTGCCCGGCATCTCGCCTTCTCCGGCAAACCATCCGACCTTCTTCCCGTTTTCGAAGTCCACGGCGAAGAATGTTTCCTTGATACGCCTGCCATGAGCGCGGTTCCCTTGAAGGCTCTCGGCAAGTGCATTGGTTCCCTTTCAGATCGACGCGAGGCCATCCTCGCGGCGCTCGACCGGATCTTCGGCGCATACTGAGCGACAACAAATCGACTTTGTTCCTAAGGGCGACCGTCGTATCAGCGAAT
>NZ_JARESS010000030.1:0-107962 GCF_046027915.1 Paraburkholderia sp. RL17-347-BIC-D | reverse complement strand
ACCCCCCCCCCCCCCCCCGGGGGCCCCCCCCCCCCCCCCCCCCCCACGACTGCATCGCTACAGGGCGAATCATATATCGGATTTCGACGATATGCACGAAGGCACTACTGGCGATGGGGGTGATAGGTGTCGACGCCCGACAAGGCCCTACTTTTCGACGCACCTCCGGTCAGATGAAACGCCACATCGACCCACTATCGCAGACCGGTCGCGGGGAGCGCGACCCGCTGCAGCGCGGCCATCGGGCCGAGCCGCTCGATCACTTTCATCTGCGCCGCGTCGCGCACGAAGAGCGATCCGGCGAATCCCAATGCGTTGATTGATACGCCCTCGACACGCTCTTCCGACCTCGGTACGAGCAACATCCATCGGCGTGTAACGAGCAGGTTGTACGGCGCCGATTGACGAAGTTCACCGTTGGACTCGACCGGTCGGACGCCGGCGGCTTCGAGCAGTGCACGGTAGCAGGAGAGGACCGACTGCGCCGCAGCCACGGAGATCGCGGCGCCGGGTTCGAGGTGCGCGAACGCATGCCGGAATGGCAGCCCTGGTACGCATTGCGGCAGACCATCGGCAAGCGTGGTTGCGAGAACGGGCTCGATGGGGACCGGCGGTTCAGAGTCGCCGAGCGGCAGCGGCATGATTTGCAGATGCTTGTGCGCCTGACTCGCGCCCGCGGCAGCGCCTGCATTGTAGAAACCGATGCCGTCGAACTCGGCCATACAGGCAATCAGCGACTCGAAGTCGGCCAGGTTGAGGAGCGCGTCCTGCGGTTCGAAAGCACGGGTAACGATCAGCAGATGATTGTCGATGACATTGAACTTGTTGAGCAAAGCCACATGCGTGTCGGAGATATCGGCGACAAAGAGATCCGGCTCATAGGGAAGGAATGGATTCTTGGATGGACGCTCCCCGTCATGAAGCTTTTGCGTTTGCCGGCGCTGCTGCTCCTTGCGGTTCAGGCTCGAAACCTGCCGCACGATAAAACGGATGCCGCCGCTTTCGATCACCGCCTGGAAGGTTTCGATCTGTTGCAGCGCGCCGCAGCGCAGCGCGTGCGCGGTCTGGCGCAGCATGGCAGGCCACAGGGTTCCCGGTGGAAGGCGTCGATTTTCCATGGTTCGTTGCGGAGACAGGTTCGTCATTGGGCACGCTCATCGATTGCCGCTAAAGCTTGTAACCGATCGTGCGCAACAGATCCTTGCGCCATTGCACGTCTTCCTCGCTTTCGACGCCGAGCGGCGAGAATCCATCAATCACGCCGACAATGCCACGGCCCTGATCCGTTTCCGCGATCAACACCTCGACGGGATTCGCTGTCGCACAGAAGATCCGGCATACCTCGGGCACCGCCTTGATCGCGTTCAGCACGTTGACCGGAAAAAAACCGTCTCCGAGAAAAACAAAGAAGCTGTGGCCCGCGGCGACGCTCATCGCGTTCTTGCAAGCCATCTCGACCAGGCTTTCCTCGGTGCCGGAGCGGCGCACGAGGCGCTTGCCTGATGCCTCGCAGAACGCCAGGCCGAACTTGATGCCGGGCACGGTGCCAACCATTGCCTCGTGAATATCCTCGACGGATTTGATGAAATGGGTTTGCCCGAGGATGAAGTTAGTCGTTTCGGGCTTGACGATTGTGACGGCGGACAATTGCATATCGGACCTCGCTCCGTTGCGACAGCACACTGGTAAAGACGCGCAGACGACCGGCAATTGTGACTTCAGAGATTTGCGCCAGCCAGTCCACCGCTTTAGCCCATCTTCTAGGCTAGTACTAACCGCCCCTCAGCGGAAGCACAGTTCGCCGATGAGGTCTCGCCAGACTTCTGTTTTCTCGTTACCGGCCGGCATTCATGTCTGGCGCGGTCCTTTGACAGCCTATTTCAATCATTCGGGTACAGGCGTTGACCCAGAGCCCGCCGTAACCTCATCGGTCAAGGGACAGTTCTGAACTTTGCGTGCCGACGGCAATATGTAATCGCCGAACTGCTCACGCAGCTTCAGCTTGTGCAGCTTCCCGGTTGCGGTGTGGGGCAGCTCGTCGACGAAGACGACATCGTCGGGAATCCACCACTTGGCGACCTTGCCTTCGTAGAATCCACGCAGCTCGTCCTGGGTCACATCGCTATCGGGACGCTTGACGACCACCAGCAGCGGCCGCTCTGTCCATTTCGGATGCGCGCAGGCAATACACGCCGCTTCCGCCACCGCGGGATGCGCGACTGCCACGTTCTCGATGTCGATCGAACTGATCCACTCGCAGCCGGACTTGATCAGGTCTTTGCTGCGATCGGTGATGCGCATGAAGCCGTCGCGATCGATCGTCGCGACGTCACCCGTCGCAAACCAGCCATCGACGAGCGGCGACGTATCGTGGCGGAAATAACGGTCGATCACCCACGGCCCGCGCACATGCAGATCGCCGAACGCGACGCCGTCCCACGGCAATTCGCGCCCGCCGTCGCCAACGATCTTCATGTCGACGCCATAGATCACATGCCCTTGCTTCTCGAGCAGCCTGCGCTGCTTGTCGGGCGAGCGCTGCATCTGCTCCCAGTTGAGTCTTGCGAGCGTGCCGAGCGGCGACATCTCCGTCATGCCCCACCCATGGATGGCCTCGACGCCATAGTCGTCCTTGAACATCCTGAGCATCGCGGGCGGGCACGCCGAGCCGCCGATTATCGTGCGCTCCAGCGACGAGAACCGCACGCCCGCTTCGCGCACGTAGTTGAGCAGCCCGAGCCACACGGTCGGCACGCCCGCCGAACACGTGACGCGCTCGGCTTCCATCAGCTCGTAGAGCGACTTGCCGTCGAGGTCCTTGCCGGGGAACACGAGCTTCGCGCCGGTCAACGGCGCGCCGTGCGGAATGCCCCACGCGTTCACATGGAACATCGGTACGACGGGCAGCACGGAATCGCGCGCGGACAAGCCCATCGCGTCGGGAAGCGATGCGCCTAGCGCATGCAGCACCGTGGAACGATGCGAATACAGCGCGCCCTTCGGATTGCCTGTCGTGCCCGACGTGTAGCAAAGATTCGAGGCGCTTCGCTCGTCGATGAGCGGCCAGTCGAATTGACCGTCCATCTCCGTGAGCAACGCTTCGTAGCACGATGCGTCCGTCGACATGCGCGGCCTATGCGCCTCGTCCGTCATCGCAATCCAGCCGCGCACGTTCGGACATTGTGGCGCAAGCATATCGACGAGCGGCGCGAACGTGAGGTCGAATAGCACATAGCTGTCGTCGGCGTGATTGACGATATAGGCGATCTGCTCGGGAAAAAGCCGCGGATTGATCGTGTGGCAGACGGCGCCGAAGCCTGTCGTGCCGTAGTACGTTTCCAGATGCCGGTAGCCGTTCCATGCGAGCGTGCCGATTCGGTCACCTGCTTCGACGCCAAGCGCGATGAGCGCCTGCGCGAGTTGCTTTGCGCGCCGCTCGCAATCGCGATATGTATAGCGATGCACGTCGCCCTCGACGCGCTTCGACACGATCTCCGTCGTGCCGAAGTAGCGTGACGCATGCGCCAGCAACGAAGAAACCGTCAGCGGCACATCCATCATCTGTCCATGCAGCGGTGTCGTCATAGCCGCGTCTCCCTGCTGTTCTCAACGCTTCGCTTTGGCACTCGAAGGCTGACTCGTTGTGCTCGAATTGACCGGCTGATGCTTCTATTGGCCTCTGACTTAACCCACCTAGCAATCCCGTTCAGTGATTCAAGATAGGCTAGCCCTGGACCTGTTGCAAATGGCTAACGAGAATATTGCCAGCCTCGATGGCGCCTTCCGGGAAAAAGTCCCTTATTCGGCTAATTAACGATACGGCCCTGGAGGGCGCTCTTGTCGCAACCGGGTCCTGCGCCTAATGTTTAGAAGCAGGCACGGGACAAGGGAAGGGATCGTATGCGCTGCACAAACTGCGGATTCGAGAATCCCGCTGGGGCCAGCTTCTGTGAAGCATGCCGTGCCATGCTGGCACGCACGTGTCCGCGCTGTGGACAAGAGGCGGGGTCTTCCGCGAAGTTCTGCAGCGAGTGCGGCGCGCCGCTGACTGATGGGCCCGCGGGGGCGTCCGCGCAGTCCCGGTCCGTTTCAGAGCCGTCCCCGGCGCCTGTCCACTACACGCCACACCACCTTGCCGAGCGCATCCGCGCCGAGCAGGCGGCCATGGAGGCCCGGGGCGAGATCGCCGGCGAGCGCAAGACCGTCACGGCGCTATTTGCCGACATGGCGGGGTCCACGGCGCTGGTTCACGACCTGGACCCGGAAGAAGCCCAGCGCCTGATCGAGCCCGTCGTCGCGCTGATGATGGACGCTGTCCACTACTACGAGGGTTATGTCGCCAAATCGCTGGGCGACGGCATCCTGGCGTTGTTCGGCGCGCCCATCGCCCACGAGGACCATCCGCAGCGCGCGCTGTATGCGGCGCTGCGGATGCAGCATGCGATGCGCCGCCACGGGGACCGGATTCGTCTGGAAAAAGGTATCCCGCTGCAAATTCGCGTCGGCATCCACACCGGTGAGGTCGTCGTGCGTTCGATCCGCACGGACGACCTCCACACCGATTACGATCCGGTCGGCCACACGATCCACATCGCGTCCCGGATGGAAGGGATCGCCGCCCCCTCGTCGATTCTGGTGAGCGAGTGCACATACAAACTCGCCACGGGATATTTTGAGTTCAAGGCGCTGGGGGCCACCCTGGTCAAAGGGGTTCCCGAGCCGCTCGTCGTGTATGAGGTATTGGGTCCTGGCGCGTTGCGCACGCGCCTGCAACTGTCGGCATATCGCGGCCTTGCCCGATTCGTGGGCCGGCAGCTCGAACTGGACCATTTGCATGCGGCGCTGGAGGAGGTAAAAGAGGGGCGCGGACGGGTCGTCGCAGTGGCGGGCGAGGCCGGGGTCGGCAAGTCGCGCCTGTTCCATGAGTTCAAGGAGCGCTCTCAGGGCAACCGTGTGTTGCTGGAGACGTTTTCGGTTTCGCACGGCAAGGCCTTCGCCTATTTGCCGCTCATCGAGTTATTGAAGAACTATTTCCAGATCACCGCTCGCGACGACGAGCGGCAGTGTCGGGAAAAGGTTATGGGCAAGGCGTTGACTCTCGAGCGAAGCTTCGAGGATCTCGTGCCTTACCTTCTCTACCTGCTAGGCATCGGCGAGCGAGGATCGGCGCTCGCGGAAATGGATCCGCAGATCCGGCGTGACCGGACCATTGACGCGATCATCGAGCTTCTCACGCGGGAGAGCCGCGACCAGCCGATCGAGTTGTTGTTCGAGGATCTGCAATGGCTGGACCGCGAGACCGAAGCATTTCTCTTGAGCCTCATCGACCGCGTGGCGAATTCACGGATCCTGCTGCTGGTGAACTACCGGCCAGAGTATCAGCCTGTCTGGGAACGCGTGGGCCATTGCAGCCAGTTGCGACTCGAACCGCTTGGTCCGGCGGAGGCCCAGGGATTGCTCTCCGCGCTGCTTGGGGACGATCCCACCCTCGTAGCGCTCAAACAGCTCATCCTGGAGAAGACGGAGGGCAATCCCTTCTTCATGGAGGAAGTCGTCCAGACGCTGGTCGAAGAGAAATCGCTGCTGGGCGAGCCCGGCCGTTTCCGGATCGAGCACACCCCGGCTGCGCTGCATATTCCGACCACCGTGCAAGGCGTGCTGGCCGCTCGCATCGACCGGCTCCCTGTCGCGGAGAAGGACTTGCTGCAGGCGCTTGCCGTCCTCGGCAAGGAGTTTTCGTTCAGTCTGGTCCAGCGCATCTGCGAGGGGCCGGGCGCCCCGACCGATGACGCGTTGCGGGAGCTGCTGGCCCGGCTGGAGGCCGCGGAATTCATTTACGAGCGTCCCGCGTTTCCGGAGGTCGAGTATTCGTTCAAGCACGCGCTGACCCAGGAAGTCGCCGGCCGCTCGCTGCTGACTGAGCGCCGCAGCGCCTTGCACGAGCGTGCGGCGCAGGCCATCGAGGCGCTGTTCTCCACCCGTATCGCGGACTACTGGAGCGAATTGGCGCATCACTACAGGCTGAGCGGCAATGTCCCGAAGGCCGTGGAATACCTGCACCGCACCGGGCAACAGGCGCTCGAGCATTCCGCCCATCTGGACGCGATGCGTCATCTCGGCGCGGCGCGGGAGTTACTCGAGCATTTGCCTGACACGGCCGAGCGCGCTCAGCAGGAACTCACGCTGCTGCTCTCGCTGGGGCCCGCCTTGGTGGCCGTCCGCGGCTATGGCGCGCCGGAGGTCGTGGCGGCGTACACGCGTGCGCTGACGTTGTGCGAACGGATCGGCGAGACATCGAAGATCTTCCCGGTGCAACTGGGACTGAGGACTTATTACCAGCTGCGCGCGGAGTACCGTACCGCGAACGAACTGGGAGAGCGGCTGCTGCGCATGGGACGGCAGATCGGGAAACCGGCCTTGCTGGTGGAGGCGCATCTGGCGCTCGGGGCAAGCCTGTTCTTCCAGGGCGATCTCGAAGCTGCCCGCGTCCACCAGGAACAAGCGCTGGTTTTCTATTTCCAGGAAAGGCACGAAGAGCAGGTCTACGACCACGTGATCGATCCGGGCGTGCGCGCCCTGAACTTTATGGCCTGGACCCTGTGGCATCAGGGATACCCCGATCAGTCGAGCGAACGGAGTCAGGAGGGGCTTGCACTGGCCCGGAAATATAGCGGTGGCTCGAGCCTCGCGCTGACGTTGGCCTACACGGCGCAACTGCATCAGTTTCGCGGTGATGCGACGCTGACCCGCAAGTACGCGGAGGCCGTCGTGTCGCTCGCGGCCGAGCAGGGGATGTCGTTCTGGCTCGCGTGGGGAACGATTCTGCGCGGCAGGGTGCTGTGCCAGCAGGGAAGCCTCCAGGAGGGAATTGCGCAGATGCGCGAGGGAATGGCCGGCTACCGGGCGACCGGGGCCGAAATGGGGTACTCGTACTTTTTGGCGCTGCTCGCCGACAGCTACCGGCAAGCGGGCGAGACGGATGCGGGCCTCGGCGCGATCGACGAAGCGATGGCGATGGTGAGCCGTTCAGGCGAGCACTGCTACGAGGCGGAGTTGCATCGGATCAAGGGGCATCTGCTGCTCGGTGCGTCGGGCGCTCGCATCGGCGATGCCACCCGCGCGGAAGACGCCGAGGACTGCTTTCATCAGGCGATCGCCGTGGCCCGCCGTCAGGGCGCCAGGTCGTTCGAATTGCGGGCCGCATCGAGCCTCGCCCGTTTGTGGCAATGCCAGGGCAAAACGGCGGACGCGCGCCAGGCGTTGTCCGAGGTGTACGGCAACCTGGCAGAAGGCTTTGACACCGCCGACATGCGAGAGGCGAAAGCCTTGCTCGATGCGTTGGCGTTGTGCGAGGGGTGAACGATCGATGACACGTGGCGCCGACTGGTGTGTGATTGACCGGCGCACCGCGCCGGGCGAGTGCTACCGAATCCGCAGTGACCCAGGAGACGGGAAATGACGACGAAGAATACAAGACGTCGCGGCGATGACGAGCACAAGCCGGTCGCGCTGGCTTTGCAAGGTGGCGGGATGCACGGTGCGTTCACGTGGGGCGTCCTCGACCGGCTGCTCGAGGACGGCAGGCTCGCGATTGAAGGGGTGAGTGCGACCAGCGCCGGCTCGATGAATGCCGCAGTGCTCGCGTACGGGCTGCTGAAAGGGGACGAGGACGGCGCACGGCAGGCGCTGCACGACTTCTGGTACGCCGTGGCGCAATCGGCCGAGCATTACAACCCGTTGCGCTGGATGCCGTGGCTGAAAGGGACGCACAGCTTCGGGTTCGATCATTCGCCGTTATATGCGTTCGCCGACATGGCGCTGCGGATTTTCTCGCCCTACCAGTTCAATCCGAACAATCTCAATCCGCTGCGCGAGGTGCTCGACAGTCAGGTCGACTTCACCGCGTTGCGAAAACAATGTCCCATCCATCTGTACCTGTGCGCGACCAACGTCGAGACGGGGAAAATACGCCTCTTCACGGGCGAGGATATCTGCGCGGACGCCGTGCTTGCATCCGCGTGCGTGCCGACGCTGTTCCAGGCGATCGCCATCGACGGTGAACACTACTGGGACGGCGGCTACATGGGAAATCCAGCCATCTACCCGTTGATTTACCACTGCAATACGCGCGACGTCGTGATCGTCCACATCAACCCGCTCGTTCGCCGGGGCGTGCCGATTACGGCTGCCGACATTCTCAACCGCATCAGCGAAATCAGCTTCAATTCGTCGCTGATGCGTGAGATGCGCGCGATCGCCTTCGTCACAGATCTGATTCAGCATGGCAAAGTGGATGGTAACGAGATGAAGGAGATGCTGATCCATTCCATTCGATCCGACGAGGCAATGTGTGCGCTCAGCGTGTCCAGCAAGTACAACGCCGATTGGGATTTCCTTTGCGGACTGCGCGATAACGGGCGGCGCGAAGCCGATGCGTGGCTCACGCATCACTACCGGAACGTTGGGCAACGCTCGAGTATCGACATTCGCGAGGAGTTTCTTTGAGCATTGCGAGTCGATCGGCGCACAGCAACGAGGTCGCGATAGGCACGGCACCGGACGCTCACGCGTCGGCGCATGGTGCAAAGGGGCGGGAATGAGTCAGACGCAGGCGCGCTTCATCGCATTGTGGTCACGCAGCGGCGGCTTGCGCGCCGAGGCCGCCTATGCTGAGCTGGCGCAGCTATATGCCGAACCGGCGCGCTATTACCACACGCTGCGTCATATCCGCCGCTGCTTGCGCGATCTCGACCTGGCGCGTAGCGCGATTCCTCATCCCGATGTTGTGGAACTTGCGCTGTGGTGTCACGACGTGATCTACGTTCCCGGCGCGCGGGACAACGAGCAATGCAGCGCGGACTGGTTCCGGCAATGGGCAGATGACCGTATCGCTGCGGGCGGGCGTATCTGCGAAATGATCCTGGCGACGAAGCATACGCGTGTGCCGGCCGGATTGGACGACCGCTTTGCCTGCGATATCGACCTCGCGGTGCTGGGTGCTCGACGCAATCGTTTTCGCGAGGACGGGGTGCGCCTGAGAGCGGAACGTCCCGACCTCGACGACCGCGCCTACGACACGCACGAACGGACGATTCTGGGCAAGCTGCTGGCACGTCCGCGCATTTACTACACCGATTTTTTTCATGCCCGCTGCGAAACGAGCGCGCGGAGCAATCTGATATGGAGGCTTGGCCTGCCTGTGCCGCGATGACCGTGAGGTGGCGTCCGTCAACAGTCTTTGCGGTCAAAGCGCGGACGGTGTGTCTTTCATATCGCCTTCGGCCCACTCCCGAACTGCATTCGCAAATAATCGAAGTGCTGTTGGTGGGTGGCGATTCGCCGGGTAGTAAAGGCAGAGCCCAGGAAATGATGGGCTCCACTCAGTGAGCAACTGGACGAGGCGCCCCGACTGTACGTGCTCGGCTGCAATGTAATCCGGAATCCACGCAATACCTATCCCGTTGAGCGCTGCCTCGATCATGAGGTTGAGGTTGCCGAGCGTCATCGGACCATCGACATCGATGCTCGCGCTCTTTCCGCGACGTTCGAGGTCCCATCGATACAGGGCGCCGCTCTCGAAACGAAAGCGGATGCATCGATGTTGCGCAAGATCATGGGGCGCCTGAGGCGCGGGATGTTGCCGTAAATAGTCCGGCGATGCCACGGCCGCGAACCGCATATCGTCTCCGAAGCGCACGGCGATCATGTCGCGTGGAACGTCTTGCAGCACGCGAATGCCCGCGTCGAATCCATCGGCAACGATATCGACCAACCGCGTATCAACGACGATTTCGATATGTATGTCCGGAAATCGCGTCAGGAAGCCTGGCAAGACGCCGCGCACGAGCGGTTTTGCCGCGGATTCAGACGCGCTGATGCGAATCACGCCCGACGGACGGTCGCGCGTGGAAGCCGCTTCGCTCACAGCGCTTTGCAGATCGGCGAGGGCGGGACCTACGCGCCGCAGCAATCGCTCTCCTGCCTCGGTAAGCGCGACCGAACGCGTCGTCCGGTTGAACATTCGCACGCCCAGACGTGCTTCGAACGCGCGCATGGCATGGCTGAGCGCCGACGGCGACACGCCCAGGTTACGCGCGGCCGCACTGAAGCTGCGCTGATGCGCGATCTCCACGAAGATCGTCAGATCCGAAAGACCAGCTTTCTGCATAGTTGAGAGATGTTCATAAGCCCATGCAATTGTAGGCCGATTGTTGAGTCCATCACAGCAGACTAAGCTTCATCCTTCACATGCCATTTGGCGATCCGAAGGAGATGGAGCAATGCAAAAGCGCAAGCTTGGTAACGGTGGACTCGAGGTCTCGGCGCTCGGTCTAGGTTGCATGGGTCTCAGCTTTGGTTACGGGCCGGCCGTCGGGAGAGCCGACGGCATCGCACTCATCCGTTCGGCCTTTGAGGCGGGCGTGACGTTTTTCGATACGGCAGAGTGCTACGGCCCGTTTGTCAACGAGGAACTGGTGGGCGAAGCGGTTGCGCCGTTTCGTGACCAGATCGTGATCGCGACGAAGTTCGGGTTCCAGGACGGCGATTCGAAGAATCCGTCCGACAGCCGTCCCGAACGCATCCGCGCGGTCGCGGAGGCCTCGTTGAAGCGGCTCAAGACCGATCGTATCGATCTCTTCTACCAGCATCGCGTCGATCCGAACGTTCCGATCGAAGATGTCGCGGGAACCGTGAAGGACCTCATTCGGGAAGGCAAGGTCAAGCACTTTGGTTTGTCGGAGGCGGGCGCTCAGACGATCCGCCGTGCTCATGCCGTGCAACCGGTCGCCGCGCTGCAAAGCGAGTACTCGTTGTGGTGGCGCGAGCCGGAGCAGTCCGTGCTCCCAACGCTCGATGAGCTCGGTATCGGCTTCGTTCCCTTTAGCCCGCTCGGCAAGGGGTTCCTGACCGGCGCGATCAACCCGGGTACCGAGTTCGCCTCGAACGATTTTCGTAACGTCGTGCCGCGGTTTTCCGAAGCGAATCGCAAGGCGAATGCGGCGCTCGTCGACTTGCTCGGCGAGATAGCGGCCGGAAAAGGCGTGACGCGCGCGCAAATTGCACTTGCCTGGCTGCTTGCACAAAAGCCAGGGATCGTGCCGATTCCGGGCACCACGAAGCTGCATCGGTTGAAAGAGAACGTGGGGGCCGCAGCTGTGGAGTTGTCGGCGGACAATCTCGCGGCGATCGAATCAGCGTTACAGCATGTTCAAATTGCTGGAGAGCGCTATCCGGCGCATATGCAGCAACGTATTGATCGCTAACGCAAATCAATCGAACAGGTGACAAGGACCCGATATGCAGCAAGTGACCCTGAGCAATGGCGTCGACATGCCTATCCTTGGCTTCGGCGTCTATCAGATACGCGACCACGATGAATGCGAGCGTTGCGCGATCAACGCGATCAACGCGGGCTACCGCCATATCGACACCGCCGCCTCTTATATGAATGAACAGGCGGTTGGCAAAGGTGGGTAAGAGCAGCTTCTTTTCGCATCAGGATCCGGCGATCGTCAGGTGGATGAGCGAGCGGAAGCTGGAGGTTTAGCGTCTTCGCCTACCGAGTGGATCGTTGACAATCCGCTTCTACGGCGCTGCAGTCCGCGTCCGCACCATGCGGGCACCTATTGGCGCACAATGATCAACCCACGGGTGCCTGCACCGCAGGTGTGAAGGTGCGCATCACTCGCCAGCGTATGGTCGGAAAATCGCCCGACACAGTGACGCGGACATAGCAGCCGGAGTAACGTCCGGCCGCCCGTGGCCAACTCGTCGCTCGCGAGGACCGGCAGGAGCATGGCGACGACGGCCCAGAGCGCGTCCAGGTTTTGCTGACGGATGGACCGGCCGGGCCACATTTCGATTTGGTGCCGCTACGACCGAGATAAAAGACGCAGGCCTGACCTGTCGGTGGAGTCGCGCGTATGGACACGTTCCGTAACATGAAGATTTTCGTCGAGGTCGCGGAAGCGGGCAGCTTCACGGCCGCCGCGCAGCAACTCGATGCGACGACAGGCTATGTGTCCCGTTCGGTCTCCGAACTCGAAGCGCATTTGCGTACGAGATTGCTGAACCGCACGACACGCCGGATAGCGCTCACGGAAGCCGGCGAGCGCTATCTGAACCGCTGCCATGCGATCCTCGCGTCGGTGATGGAGGCGGAGGCCGAAGCGTCCGACGCCCATGCAAAGCCGGTGGGAACGCTGAAAGTGCACGCCATGGCGAGTATCGGGCAGAACTATGTCGTGCCTGCGATCGCTGCCTATCAGGAACGCTACCCGTCGGTGACCGTCGATCTGACGCTGTCGCAGAACGTGCCCGATCTGCTCGAAGAGGGATACGACGTCGCGCTCAGGGTGTCGCCGGATGCCTTGCCCGATTCGAATTACATTTCGCATCAGCTCGGGACCGTCTACAGCGTGCTGTGCGCGGCGCCGGCGTACCTCCAGAAGCACGGCACACCCACGTCCGTCGACGATCTCTCGCATCACATTTGTCTGCAAGTGGCGATGCCCATTTTTCCGTCCGAACGCTGGCTGCTGGTTGGTCCGGATGGGGAGCGTGAATTCCGGTTGCAGAACGCTCGCTTCAAGGTCAACGTACCCGATGCGATGGCGGCCGCCTTGCACGAAGGCATGGGTATCGGTGCGCTGCCGACGTTGACGATAAGATCGGCGTTCAAGTCCGGCTCGTTGATTAGAGTGCTGCCCGACTATCATCTTCAGCTGCTCAATATTTACGCGGTCTATGCATCGCGCCAGTACCTCGACGCGAAGATCAGAACATGGATTGATTTCTTGCGCGAGTCCATCGCACAAGCGTTAAGCGCTGACGAGGCTGCATTCGGAACCACGCCCGTCAAGGTATCCTGAAGAACGGCGCCGCACGGGGCCGTCATTGAGGAGGGAAAGCGGAGAGTACGATCGAGCCGAGTTCATCGAGTATCTCGACATACGGACGCGGCGTAACCCGCGGGTTGAGCGCAACATGATTGACGCCCGCGTCGCGCGCCTGTTCGAGGAACTCTCTCAACGCACGGCTGCCTATGGCGAACCCGCCGCGAATTCGTGTGAACGGATGATCGGGCTTCGGATGTAAATAAAGGAAGCCACCAAAGGCGAGTGGTTTGAATGCAGTCGTGTTGGCGGTGGACTGTGTGAGGCTGCGCCATTCTTCTGCGAAGCTGCGCAACTCGGATGGATCCGGCACGAACCCGAGGTAACCATCCATGTTCTCGGCGATCCACTGCAACGTTTGCTGCGAGCGGCCGACGGCAAGGGCGGGCGTGCGGCCATACGGCGGCTTGGGAAGCATATCCAGCGCACCCAGCGACCGTCCGAAGCGCGCCGACGCGAATTGCGGGAACGCGCTTTCGCTGACATTCCGATAAACACCGTAGGCGTCTCTGAACCGTTCGCCGCGCGTCGCGAAGTCGATGCCGAAGACAGGATACTCCGACGGCCGGTCACCACTCGACATGCCGATCACAACACGTCCGCCCGTCAGTTGATCGAGCGAATTGACCTGTTTCGCCAACAACAGCGGCTCGCGCATCGGCAGCACGATGCCCGTCGTGCCGAGCGTGATATTGCGCGTTGCGGCGGCGAGGTGCGCGATATAGATCAGCGGCTCGAAAATCTGCCCGGTGTCGCCATAAGCGGGATCGAAGAACGGGATGTCGCGTGCCCATAACGCCGCGACGCCCAGGCTCTCCGCGCGTTGCGCCATCGAAATGTGCTCATGCATCGTAGGATGCGGCATGCCGGGGTGCGTTTCCAACGGCAGAATCAGCCCGACAGTGAGTTCGCGCGGCTGGAATACGCGGCTATATCCCGGATGCGACTCAAGTCGAATCGTGGTCGCGGTTGCGTCGGTGCGGGCAGGGGTGACGGACATATCCATGGCGGTTCCTCAGAGCGTGATGGGAGAGTACGCACTTTCACGTCGGGGAAAAACGCAGCCATGCAAACAACACTTGATACACGGAGTCATCAACCGTGTTCATAAGACCTTTTCCATCTGGGCGATGAATGCGCGAATGACGACCTCGTCCGCACCGCGGCGTGAGAGACCGTGGCGTACGGAAAACAGCCGATACGTCTTCCCGGACGCATTTATTCCATCGAGGCAAAACTGTTGTTCGGCGAGGGGTCGTGCCAAACAGCCGCCGTGACTCCTATAGTTCGCTTGGACCGCATGCCGGTTTTATCAGCCAACCTGTACCAAGGCTCTATGTGCGCACTACTGCCCTTTATCGATCTGTTCAAACGGCGCCATGGCGGCGCCGCACGGTGTAATCATGAAACGTTTTAGTCTGATCGCGTCACTATGTGTTGCGTCGCTCATGTCGCCGGCAATTCAGGCGCAAGAACCGCCGCCGTCCGGCTACCACTACAGCTTGCCGCTCGACGTCGCTCTCGAGGCGGCGAAAGAAGCGATACGCGTGTGTGAAACGAAGCATTACTGGGTGACCGCCACGGTGCTCGACATGGATGGCGTGCCGCAAGTGGTACTGCGCGGGGACAGGAGCACGGTACACACCGCTGAATCGAGCATGCGTAAAGCGTTCACCGTCGTGACCCTAGGGCCGGAATTCGGCTTTGACCGGTCGAGTGGCTTTTTCGAATTGATGAAGACGAGTCCGTACGCACCGCAACTCGCGACCGTGCACAACGTCATGGCGTTGCCGGGTGCGGTAGCGTTCAAGGTGAACGGAGAGATAGTAGGCGCGCTCGGTATCGGCGGCGCACCCGGCGGCGACAAGGACGAAGTGTGCGCTGCGGCGGGCGTCGCGAAAGTCGCGGACCGCTTGCCGCACTGAGTCGTCGAGTCTCACCAAAAGTCCGCGATGCATGCCGGGTCGGCAAGAAGATCATCGGGCGAGATCCTGGTAACAGTACGCGCTCAGGCGGCCGCAACTCGTGGATCGAAGTCGAACTCGAGCCGAATTCCGCCCGGTTCGAAAATCATCGTGTGCCGTTTTGGGCCGGCACCCAGGGGTTCGGGCGCAAATTGAACTTCGACACCAGGCCATTTGGACACCTTCGAGAACACGTCGTCAAGCGCTGCTTCACTGCCGACGCGCAGGGCCAGGTGGTGCAGGCCTACGTTCGTTTTGCGGTCGAATTCCACGCGGCCCGCTTGATTCTGCACTTCCCACAGCGTCAGCATCACGTGCCCGTCAGACACGAATGCAGCCGGATAGTCCGGCTTCTCGCCAATTTGCGTCCATCCCAAACAATTGATGAAAAAGTCGCGAGTGAGATTCAGATCACGAACGGTCAAGCCGATGTGATCGATGCCAAGCGTCAGCGGTTTCGCAGTCATTTCGAGCCTCCGGGTTGTGGTGATGATGCTACCGCAGAAAAGCAATGTCGATCGATGGCGCGCGGGGCGGCGCGATCAGATCGCAATGGATGTAGTCGGGACGCTCAGTCGTGCATGGCGAGCCAGTCGATGCGTGCATTCACGCGCACCCGGTAAACGATGTCTTGATTGATCTGGGGTTAACCCCGACAACGTTGAAGCATAGACTTCATTCACCGCTTCAAACAACTGAGTCTGTTGCAGGCAGGTCCAACATTTATCGAGGTGTTTGTCATGAAATCATTTATCCGTGGAGTCCTTATTGCCGGCGCTCTTGTGATTCCCGCTGCGTCGTTCGCTCAATCGACGGAGCACACGACACGTGCGCAGGTCCGCGCAGAACTCGTGCAACTGGAGAGTGTGGGTTATCACGTCGGTGACGGTGATCCGACGCACTATCCTGATGCAATCCAGGCCGCCGAAGCGAAGGTGGCGGCGCGCGATGCATCGACGAGCAACTACGGTGGCGCATCGAGCAGTACATCCCAGTCGAGTGGTGGCGTGTCGGCTGCGGACTGGAATGCAATGTATAGCCGCTGAGCGGCGATGGTGTTTCTTCTGGTACCAGGACGCGGCCATGACGGCCACCCGTCCTGGTTTGCGCTGATGCCCATCCATAGAGTCCGACGCGGACTCAAAGAACGAATACAAGAACTCTTGGCCGGCGGCAATAACTCGATTACTCTTTTCATTGGAATTGCGTAGGCGGTCATAGCGCCCCGTCATTGCCCTGCGCACTGGTGACTGTCGGCCAACCGATGGCGGCGCCCATCAGCATTGGAGGAGGAGCCGCGATGAGCAACGAGTCAGGGCCGGAAGGCGGTACGCCTTCCCCTCAGCCTTCCGCGGATGGAAGCCGTATCGACGACGCATTCGCCGATGACCCGGCCGTGCGCGATCACCCGCGTTACCAACAGATGTTTCCGGTGCTCACCGATGCGGAAGTCGACAAGGTGCGCCGCTTCGGCAGCTTGTCCCGCTACGTCAAAGGCGAATTGCTCTACCGTGCGGGAAGTCTCTGCCCCGGAATGTTCGTCCTGCTGTCAGGCAAAGTTCGGATAGTCGGCCGCGATGGCCTCGGCCACGAACGGATCATTCACACCTATACGCAGCGCGGCGAGTTCACCTCGGATGTCACCCAGCTCTCGAGCAAGCCCGCGGTTGTCGACGCGCATGTCGTCGAAGATGTCGAAGCGGTGTTGTTGCGGCCCGATGAACTCAGCACCATGATGATCAGTGAAGCCGATCTTGGCGAAAAGATCATGCGCGCACTGATTCTGCGGCGTGTCCTCGTGATCGAGCGCGGACAAGGGGTGATTCTTGTTGGCTCATCCAATCATCCGCAACTGCGCGCGCTGCAGAATTTCCTGCGCCGCAATGCTTTTCCGAATATGACGCTCGATGCCGAGCAGGATGCCGAAGCCATTGCGCTGCTCGAGCGCCTGACGCCACAGCCCGATGACTTCCCACTTGTGGTTTGTCCGGACGGTACTGTGCTGCGAAATCCCGACGAGGGGCAGCTCGCATCTTGCCTCGGACTGATCCCCGAGTTCGATCCGACGCACGTCTACGATGTGGCGATAGTCGGCGCAGGCCCGGCTGGACTGGCGGCGGCCGTATACGCGGCATCCGAGGGACTGTCGGTCGCGGCGCTCGACTGTCGCGCACCCGGCGGCCAGGCCGGTACGAGTGCACGCATCGAGAACTATCTGGGCTTTCCCACCGGTATCACGGGTCAGGCTCTCGCGGGCCGCGCGTTTGTCCAGGCGCAGAAGTTCGGCGCACATATCGGCATTCCGTGCGAGGTCAAGGCGTTGTATTGCCATAAGCAACCGCTTGTCATAGAGCTTGCCGATGGCCGCCGCATTGCCACACGCACTGTGGTCATCGCCAGTGGTGCGGAGTATCGGCGACCTGATGTCGAGGATCTCCCGCGCTTCGAACGCTGTGGCGTTTATTACTGGGCTACGCCAATCGAGGCAAGGCTGTGCCGCAAGGAGCCGGTGTTGCTGGTCGGTGGCGGCAATTCAGCGGGACAAGCGGCGGTGTTTCTGGCGTCGCACGCCGAGCATGTGCATATGTTCATTCGCAGCGCGAGTCTCGAACACAGCATGTCGCATTATCTGGCCGAACGTGTCGCATCTCTGGCGAACGTGACGCTTCATACGCGTATCGAACTGACCGCGCTCGAAGGGGCAGCACGCCTCGAGCGTGTGCACTACCGCGGTGCTGGTGGCATTGAAGGAAGCATGACGGCACATCATCTGTTCGTATTCATCGGCGCGGAACCGAATACTGAATGGCTCAAGACATGCAGCGTGTCGCTCGACAGTAAGGGGTTCGTCTTGACGGGGACCGATCTCGAGGAAGCGGGCGTCCATTCCATGCCGTTGCAGACGAGCGTCGAGGGTGTCTTCGCGATCGGCGACGTTCGTTCAGGATCGACGAAGCGTGTCGCGTCGGCTGTGGGTGAGGGCGCGGCCGTGGTGGCCCAGATTCACGGATTCCTGACCGGTGCGCGGTGAGTCATTCGAACTAGCAACCTTCATATTCAGGCTGACGCCTTTCAGCAAATGCGGCGACCCCTTCGGTTGCATCATTGGTAAGCGACCTTTGACGAAACGATACGTGCAGCGAAGGCCAGGTTCGACGGATCTGAAAAACGGCGTTGACTCGCTGATTTACCACTAGAAGAATTGTCGCAGTCGAAAAGAACCTCGGACAGAACCTCGCAGCTCAATACGAAGTGCATACGAGTCTCAACGGCTGGCATCCTGAGGCACAGGCGGAATATACAGCCGGCTGGTCACGAGCATCACCGCTGCCAACACAACAATCCCGGTGAGAATGCCGGAAAGCCGCATAAGCGCGGGTAACGGATCGGCTGACCAATGATGATCCTGGACAAACACCATGATGAACGCGATGGTGAACTGCCGGCCCACGTAGCTTGCGCCTTCCCGTCCCGTTTGCACGTGACATCCTGCCCACACGCCGATGGACAGCGCGAGCATGCAGAGCATTGCTTGCCCCTGCATCAGAGGGAGTAGCGCCACACCGATCGCACCGGCCAGCAGACAGCCGGCCACGCGTTGCACCATCTTTTCCATGACCGGCTGCCGCGTTCTGTCTATTGCCAGCCCGGGCGGCACGATCAGCACGGCGATCGCCGTGACCATTGCTTGCGCGAAACCCGGCAGATGCAGCACGTAAGTCAGGGAGGCGAGGATTGTGATGGACAGCGCGGCTTGCAAGCACAGCAGCATGCGGGTCGAGCGCGCTGATTCCAATGGCGGCGTCAAAATCGCAGCGGAAGGCACGCCCGAATCGCCCGCTGCGCGAGCGACTGAAGCCGCCAATGACGTTCTGTTCTTTCGGTACCACTTCGGCCCGAAATGAAACACGCTCGCCACCAGCAGACAAGCAAGTGTTCCGACCGCGACCTCGGCGACTCGTAGCGCCGCAAATATTGCGGTCGCCCGAACGGTCGCGAACTTGTGCGCTTCGTACGTCACCATCAGGGCAGTCACGCCGCCCAGAATCCAGGCGTAGGCCGCTTTGGACCCGTTGGCTCGATACACCGTGACAGCGCCGATCACCCCTAACGCGGGCACGAACAGCCACGGGCGGTCACCAATCCAGGGCCCCGCCAGGGTTCCCAGCGCCGCGCCTATCACCGTGCCCATGATCCGGTGTGCGGCACGCTGCACGGAGCCGGCAAAACTTGTTTGCATGACTGCGAAGCCGCTGATTGCGGCCCACCACGTGTCCGATAGATGCAACGCGTTGGCAAGTGCGACAGAGAGTGCGACCGAGAGCATCGCTTCGGCCCCGAATGTCGCGCGCGCCCCGGAAGGCTTCCAGGCCGCCAGTTCTCGCCCGAGCCCGAATAGGGCCGTCCGGCAGATCTGAGCAAGCGTGCCGAAGAGCGTCATCTACGCCGCCGCAGTCTCGTAACGCGCCTGCGCGAGGGACATAGTGGAGCGGAATGGCCGCATCGCGATAAGTGAGTCTTCCGGGCAAGAGTGATCTGCCAGGCTTCGCGCACATGTGGCCCAAGCACTGCACCACAATAGAGGAGCGCAAGCACAGCGGCAGAAATGACATAGTGATCCATGGGGAACCGGCCTCCGTCGATCGCACGGGTTATGACACTTACCTCGAGTCGTCCTCGCAGCCATGCCGCAGATTATATGGCTGGCGATGCAAAAGGCCATGCGTTATCCGGCGCATGGCCTGGCGGATCCGAATGGGCGGCTGATCCGGGCTTCCAGAAGGTCACGTCAGAAGGGGTGACGCGGAATGCCCCATCATCTTCCTGCTAATTCTTGCACGCTACGAAACGGACGTGCCCGTTAGCGCATCTTGCCGGACAGGACGGGCCGGAAGTTGCCACGCGTCGCGCAACAGTCTCAGGAATTCTGCTTCGCGATCGCAATGGCCGCGGTCCGCCATGACGGCCTCGCTGCACAACTCCAAGATGTCGCGCCGGAGTCGCCGGTCCTGCACATCAGCCGCGAGCCAGGCGAGCGTCGTGGGATCGACGTGACATACGTCGCTCCAGCTCAGGTACCCGGAGCGCGTCAGGTCTTCGTACAGCGTTTGCACGATCGAGAGCAGACGGTGTCGATTCAACAACAGGCGCTTTTCCATGCCACAACGATCGAGTGCCTCGAGTTCTGTGAGGCTGAGGTGTCCATCGGTTAGCAGGCATGCCGCCAGGATGCGGCCGGCTGCCTCAGGACTGTTGCATTGATAGTGACGCATTTGCTACTCCTCTCTATATCGGCAAGAACGGATCGGCGAAATGAATCCTGGGATGTTTCAGGTGAATCGCCGTGACAATTCAGTTCACCTCACGCGTTCGCTAAATGAGGAAAAGAAAATGTTGGGTGCGCCATGCGGCCGGTTCGGGTTCATTGACGGCGGCATTCTGGCGGCCGCCCAGCCGCCGGTCAGCGGCGAGATTGCCGACCGATTGGAGCGGGGCGTAACTCGACCGCAGGTCGCCTTGCAGGATCATTTCGATTGCGGTGCGATCGGCTTTTCCCTGTTCAGTAAGCGGCACGCGATCCGCCACGACGATACGAATCCGCTTGGCGACCAAAGGGCCGAGCACGATTTCGAGCCTGCGCACGCATCGCGCAACGTTTGCTTGCCCAGCAACCCACGGTTCGATTAGCGCGTTCCATCCGTATTTGTCGGCAGACTGGTTGGCGGCCAGCGCCACGGCGTAGCGAACGTCGGGTAAGCGGCACAGGGCATCTTCGATATCGGTGGGGCCGATCGCCAGTCCATCGATTTCCGCCACATCGGTCGCGCGGCCGAGAATGTGCAGATTGGCCGCCTCGTCGATGACGCCTGCGTCGCCGGTCAGGCACCAACCGTCCTGAAACTTTTGTGCTTCTTCGACCGGCTGATGGTAGTAACCATCAGCCACAGCGTCCGACCTGACTTCAATGTTTCCGCACTGTCCCGCGCGCGCCAGCGTCCCATCGGCGCGACGCAAACGTACTTCGACACCAGGTCGAATGCGGCCCGCGCAAGCCAGCAGATCCGGATTCGCCTCGTATGCGGATGGCGGCAGAATGCTGACGAGACCGGTTTCGCTGGCACCGTACATGTGCGTGAGCACAGGACCCAGACGCGCGATCGCGCGTTGCCGCAGTACCGCAGGCGCTGATCCGCCGATGTGCGCAATGGAGCGCAGCGACGACAGGTCGCGCCGGCCGACGTCCGGGTGGTCCATTATTTCGAACAGCTGAGGCTCGACGAGAAGCACGTCGGTGATGCGATCCGATTCGATCGTCGCGAGCGTCTCCGCGGGGTCGTACCGACGCTTCAGCACGACCGTACCGCCGCCGATGAGCGTGCTGTCGACGAGCACTTGCGACAGGTAGGCGAGCGGGCCATTGATAAGCTGACGCCGGTCCTTGTCGTCCGCTGCGCCGACCATCGTTGAATATGTCGCGAAGGACCGGCGGCTGCATTTCGGCACACCTGTCGTGCCGCCCGACGAGACGACGACCGCGAGGTCATCGGGCCTCAGTCGTCCGCGTAACGGCAGATCAGAGTGCACTTGCACGAGTTTGTCCAGGCGTGACGACGCGGGACCGACGCCCACGAAAACCACATGGCCCTCGACCGCAACGGGAATGAGGTGAAGGGTTTCCGGGAAGGCTACGAGAAGCGTCGGTTGAACGCGGGCCAGCAAGGTTGCGCGCCGTTCGGCATTCGTAGACGCAGGCACGAACATCGTAGCCGAACCAAGGAGGTTTGCGGCGTAGCGAATCGCAAGCGCGTCCGGGCAATTGGGTGCGAGCAGTGCGACCAGCGAGCCCCGGCCGATGCCATGCACTGCAAGTGCCCGCGCATAGCGAAATATTGCGCTTCGCAGGGTTCTGCCTGTGACGTCATGATCGAGATAGCGCAATACCGCACGATCAGATTGGTTTTCCAGTTGACCGAGTAAGGCGTCAACATAGGGCCGAAAGGCTGCATTCCCGTCGTTTTGCATGATTGCTCCGCTCCAGTGATGCGTGATTCGATATGCGAATCAGGCTGTGTTGTGAAGCATTGTGCGTTTGCAAAATGAGCGGAGAATTAGCCGGTGCGGAAGGGGCGCCACCTCCCGTCTTGCTATGCGAGTCGATGAGGGGCCGTCGGCCGGCGCGATCGCCGGATTGAGCAGCAGCACCAGTGGCTCATCGTAAAGATGCTCCCACGACTCGGGTAGCGTGGTCGCGCGGGGTTCGCTGACGATCACCGCCGCGTCGATTTCCCCGGCGCGCACCTGGCGCTCCAATTCGGCGCTGTTGCCGTGCGCGAGGCGCACCTTCAGCCCGGGGTAGGAGACCCTTGGCCGGATCACGTTGGCCGCCAGAAAACCCATCGACGACACGGTCGAGCCGATCGTGATCGAACCTTCGATGCTGAGTTTGTCGGCCAAGCCGCGCAACAGCGAGTCATCCGCGGCCACCACCGTGCGCCTGCTCGATGATCGAGCGGCCGGCATCGTTCAACTGGATGCTGCGCCCGCTGCGGTCGAACTCAAGTCGATATTCATCTTCGCTGTTCGGATCGGCCGCGGAGCAGCCAGTCGTTAAGGACCGGTATTGGTCCGCTCTACGTCATTCGCCGAACGGATGTAGCTCACCCGGATAGCGTCGGTTCATAGCCCAAGCTCCGCCTATACTGAGTAAAGTTCGTACCCTGTACGGGCTTGGATTCTGGCTGGAGAACGAGGTGAACAACACCAAAGTCTGCGACACTGATCCACCACTATCGAGCGCCCCGCTGAATGGCCGCTTTGATGCTGTTGTCATAGGTGCGGGTCTCGCCGGGTGTACGGCGGCGCGGTTGTTTGCGCTGCAAGACCTGCGTGTCGCGCTGGTCGAACATCATTCCGACATGGCTGCTTTCAAACAGTTATGTACACATTTCATCCAGGCGTCAGCCACGCCAACGCTGCGGCGTCTGGGTCTTGACCGGCTGATTGAGGACGCTGGCGGCCTGCGTAACGGCGTTGATATATGGACTCGCTATGGCTGGACCGGAGACGTCGCCCCGCTTGATGAGAACGGTGAGCCTGCCTTCGGGTACAACGTCCAGCGCCGAACGCTTGATCCGATTCTGCGGCAACTTACGATGAACACCCCGGGCGTCACAACCCTGTTCGGGTGCGGCGTGCGTGGGCTCGTGAAAGAAAACGGTGTCGTCACAGGCGTCGATCTCGGCGGGAACCGCACGGGTATAGTTTCGGCCCCCCTGATCGTCGGTGCGGACGGCCGAAGCTCTCCGCTGGCGACGCTCGCCGGGATCAAGCCTGCCGCGTCGGAGAACTGTCGCTTCGGTGCGATTCGCGCTTATCGCGGCGTGGCACTGCGGCGGGGAACCTGTTCGCAAATGTGGTTGCGCGGTCCGGAGACCGGCTACGTATTTCCCAACGACGGTGACGTTACCGTGATTGCCTACATGGCGACCAAGGACAAGCTCGACGGCTTTCGCGCCAATCCGGGGGAGGCACTTGAACGAAGCATGGCTGGGTTTCCGGATTCCCCCGATTTGGCTTCCGCCGAGCCGCTCAATAACGCGCTGCTCGTCAAGGACTATCCGAATTTGTGGCGACAGCCAGCTGTTGGGAACATCGCGTTCGTCGGCGATGCCCTAATGAGTATCGACCCCCTGTGGGGCGTCGGTTGCGGGTTCGCGTTCCAGACGGCGGAGTGGCTCGTTAACACTCTTACTCCAGCCCTACGACAAGGGCGCCCGATTGCGCCGGCCCTGCGCAGCTACGCGAAGCGTGTGCATCGGGAACTCAATGGACATCGTTTTCTTATAGTCGATTTTGCACGCCGACGCGGACTCAACGCGATTGAGCGGCTTAACTTCTCGGCCGCGGCGAAAGACGCAGCAGCAGCGAGACATCTGCACGCCTTTGGCGCGCGTCTGATAGGGCCGGCAAGGTTCTTGTCACCCGGCGCTCTGCTGAGGGCCGCTTGGGTCGATCTGCGTCAGCCCGCCGCGCGCTCCGCGCAACCTGACGCACCGGTCTGAATGATGCGTCCACCGTCGCTCCGTAGACAGCCATGAAAGAGGGCTCCGTCCGCGTCGATGGAATCCGTTCCCCCCTGTTGGAGGCAGGACCGCCCGACGCCATCGAGGCAATCGTTTTCGTGCACGGCAATCCTGGATCGACTGCCGACTGGACGCGGCTCGTGGCCAGGGTGGGGGAATTCGGTCGCGCCCTCGCCATGGACATGCCAGGTTTCGGCAATGCCGACAAACCTGAACAGTTTGACTACAGCGTGCGTGGCTACGCACACCATCTCGGTCGTCTGCTGGTTGAGTGCAATGTCCAGCGTGCCCATCTCGTCATGCACGACTTCGGCGGCCCTTGGGGCCTTGCGTGGGCCGCTGCCAATCCCCGCGCTATCGCGAGCGTTACATTGATCAACACAGGCATCTTGCTTGATTACCGATGGCACTATCTCGCGCGTATCTGGCAGACGCCGTGGCTAGGCGAATTGTTCATGGCCACGACAACGCGTGCCGGGATGCGGCTCCTGCTTCGACACGGGAACCCGCGTGGCTTGCCCGTGGAGTACATCGACCAAGCGTTCAACAACTTCGATGCTCGCACCCGGCGCGCTGTGCTGCGGCTCTATCGCAACACCCGCGAGACGAATGGCGCCATGCAGGACATCGCTAACGCGTTGCGTCCGTTGGATCTGCCTGCACAGGTTGTGTGGGGTGCCCGCGATCCCTATATTTCCGTGGACTTCGCCGATCGGCAATGCGAGGTCTTTCCCCGCGCCGAGGTGTTGATTCTGCACGATAGCGGGCACTGGCCTTTCATAGACAATCCTGACGCCGTCGCGTGCGCGATCGTACCGTTCCTGCGCAAGCAACTGGGCGCGAGTTGAAGCGTTCGGAGCCACAGGGAAGATTCAGATATGTTGAATACACGCGAGGAAATGGCCTTAACCCAGCGCCTGATTTACCGGTTGCGACATCCCGGCGTTCGTTGCTATGCAAGCCGAACATTTTTCCAGGACCTCTAACTTGGGCAGCACTGCCGAAACAATTGACGCAGCAGCGAATCGACTCGCTACTGCACCACCATATCGTTACGGCCTTCATTCATGAAGGTTACGCTCCAACCAACGAGCAACTGGCACAGAAGGTCGCGTCGAGCATCGACGATGTAGAAGCTGGGCTGTTGCGCCTTCAGGCCTCTCATGGCGTCGTTGCGATCGCTTTGAAGCATATAAGCTCGCTGCAAGTCACCCTTCATGCGGTTTGTGCGAGGACCGCGCGAAGGAGGCGTCACTCAAGACAAAAAAAGACCAGTGACCGGCTTGAGTCCGTCGCTGGTCTTTGCGATCGTCACGCTTCAATTGCGCAACGAACTCCGTTTAGAACTTATGACGAATACCGAGGCTGACGATTTCTTGCGTGCGCGAATCGCCCGTGAAGCCGTAGTCGGCCACCGAAGCAACTGCCGGTTGTAGTTGCTGCGGTGGCGAGCTGCGCGGGTTGCGCTGCGTGCCGCTCGCGCGCTGCCAGGCGCCTACCAGGTAAAGGTCCGTGCGCTTCGACAGGTTGTAGTCCGCGCCGAGCGAAACCTGGTTGTACGATGCAGACGTGTCACCTGAACCGTGCGTGTAGGTATAGCCGAGACCCAGCAACGCAGCCGGCGTCACCTGGTAGCCAAGATAGCCGCCAGCCACGTTGTAGCGCTCGGTCGAGACGAACGTCGACGCTCCATCAGGCTTGTATTGTGCATTGCTGTAACGCACGCCGGCCGTGAACGGGCCCGTGACGAATTGCACTGCAACCGACGCGATGCCGATCGACTTCGCCGTTGCGTATGCGCCGTTGACGATCGAATCGATCGTGCCGTCAGACGAGCTCGTGAAGGCGTTGTTCGGGCGCACCACACTCGAGCTGGCGTTGTTCATGCGGATGTAGCCTGCCGCCACGCTGAACGGACCCGTTGCGTAGGTTGCCGCGCCCGCCCACGTTTGCTGCGAACCCGTCTGGCCTGCCACGCCGCCGAACGCGTACATGCCTTCGAACTGGAAGCCAGCCCACGTTGGCGAGGTGTACTTGACCGCGTTGTTCGTGCGCGAGCTGTTGTCGTAGTTGTCGACGTCGCCCGGAGTCGTGAGCGTGCTGCCGAAGTAGTTGTCGGCCGTGAGCGGCTGAACCAGGTCGACGAGCGGGTCATATTGACGGCCAAGCGTCACGGTACCGTACGCTTGATGCGCGAGGCCGACGTATGCCTGTCGGCCGAACATGCGACCGCCCTGGCTCAGTTGGCCGTTGTTGATGTCAAAGCCGTTTTCCAACTGGAAGATCGCTTTCATGCCGCCGCCGAGATCTTCCGTACCCTTCAGGCCCCAGCGGTTGCCCTGGAGGTTGCCGCCAGCCAGCTGGTACAGGTTGTTGCCCGCCGGATCGGCGTTGTGCACGTACTGAAACGCTTCATCGATGACGCCGTATAGGGTGACGCTGCTTTGCGCAGGACTGCGCCGCTTGCGCTGAGCAGCGCAAGCGAAACCGTAGATAGAGCGATTCGTTTCATCGATTTCTCCACGCAGACGATTGGTTTGTCGTTGCGAAGCTGAGCGTACGCCCACACCCTGGGATACCGAAGCAAAACCAAATTTTCTGTCGCTACCCCTGTTGGATTACCGCAAACAGCGGCTCGAAAAAGCGTTCGATACAGTCAGACATCGCCGCTTTTCAGTTCCACCAGGCACCTTCCTGGTGGAGATCAACTCCTGTTTATTTTCAGGTGGTTACCGTCGGTCAGCGGGCGGACGGATCGGACTTGGCATAACCCGTGCATTTGTAGCTGCGGGCACAACGACGACCGGTTTCGTGCTTTCGCCGCGGCGTCAGCAATATTGCTCACATTTAAAGGGAAATGCGTTGTTCGTTTGAGCCTCTTTGTCAGCGCGCGGCAAGCCCTTTGCCTCTTCGCATCAACGTTGAATAGCGCGCCGAAAATGGACCTGATCCGGGTGCATTCGAGTATTCAACAAACTTATTATTGGAGTCGTTATGAAGGTGAAACTTATCGTCGGTCTATTAGTCGCAAGCTCTGCCGTGTTGGCTGCTCCCGCGTTTGCGAGCGGTTACGGCCCTGCACCTTTCTATCGCCCCGACGTCGGCGAGCCTGCAATGCAACGCAGTCAAACTGCTCAGACGATGGCTGCGGCAGTGAGTCCGGCAAGCATGGTAGACGAAAACAGCAGTGGCGTTGGCGGTAACGAATCGGTCAGATCGCAGTCTGGCGGGCCTGCCGCGGCTGATAGCGTCGGCGTGATGTATCGCGGCAATTGATAAGCCCGGTCGCGGGGCGCGAGTCAGCCAGCGCTCTGCGACCGAAGTGATGTCCGTTGCCGCGGCTATTTCAGTTTGCACTCGCGTTTAGTAAAACCATCCCGTGTATGCCCGAAAGCGTCTGTTGCCAGGTGCTGCTGTTCTGTGCGGCCTGGTTATCGTCAAACAAAGGTTGCAGCAACGTAAGCAGATCTTTCGAAACCGATGTATTCGTTGGCGTGGTGACGTCCGACACCAACACGCCTCTCACGTATTCGGATTGTCGTACAGACTGATTGGACGCCTGGTTCAACGTCGCCTGAAGTAGCTTGCCGCGTTTCGTTGCGATGTCGACTGTGCTGCTTGCGTCGTCGTTGATCTGCACATAGTCGTAGTTCTGTGATGCTAACGATTTGCGGAGTTGTAGCGTGCCGCCGGCTAGCGCCTGGTGGTAACTCGCTTGCAGATGCGATCGCTGCGTTTGCGAAATCTTGCCGTCCAGCAGATTGCCTTCGGTTCGCGTGCTCTGCGAGACCTGATAGGAAAAAGTATCCGTTTGATTCACCAGCATCGGATTGGAGGACACCGGGTTATCGGTCATCGAGCCGGTGAAATCGGCCAGACCGGTCAACATGGCGTGATCCGACTGCGCCAGCCACGGTGCATAGGCCGTACCGGGAAGCTGCTGCGACGACGTCCCATAGTCGCTGTTCAGTTGCGTGAACGCGTCTTTGAACATTGACATCAACGCGGTGTTCCCGTGCCCTTTCGCGTTGGCGTTGTCGAACTGCGTCAGATAGCTTGCGATGGCCTGGTCGCGTTGCGCGCCCGAGCCCCAGACTGCGGAATCGCTCGTATCGACCTTGAGATTGATCGTGCCGGCGGAGTCTGTGAGGCTCACGCTCCTCGCTGAACTGTCCAGTGAGATATTGGCTGACACGTTGTTTGGGCCGTCGCCTGTCACATCGAACTGCATATTCACGGACGACAATACCGATGTGTCGTACTGCGTCAGACCGCTCATGTCGAGCGTCGGTGGGACAGCGCTGATGCCATCGATTGCTTTCTGAAATCCATCCGCCAGCTTGGCCAGGGCACTGCGCTCGGTGCCGCTCAACGTCCCGCTGCTCTTTACGCTGACCGCCAGCGTCCCGTCCCCGCTGTCCATTTCAATATCAACCTTGACGCCGCTCGCGGTCTGAACGGTCAGTTTGATATCGCCCTGCGGACTTTGTCCCGATAGTCCGATTGCACCGGCTCCGCCGGCTGCGCCCGCCGAAGCGACCGTGACCGACTGCGAGAAATTGCTACCCGTGGTCTTGAAGCGATCGAGCAGAGCGCTTCCCAGATTGTAGAACTGCCCGGACATCGCGCCGGCCATGTAATCGCCCGCCATCGCGAGAGAGACGGCGTCGGTGTTGCTGTGAGCCCAGGTGATGGTCGGTCCCGCGCTCGCCAGCGTTCCGTGCTGCGTGTACACGATGGGTGATTCGACGCCCGCGTAGGGGATCGTGACAACTGTCGACGAGGTCTCGGTGACGGCATCTTCCGATACGACGCCGGCTGTCGAAGCAAGGCTGTTCGCCGTGCTCGATGACGGCGTCATAGTTAGAGGAAGGCCTACATTCAATGACGATAAGGTGGTCATGGTGCCGTGCTTTGCTATTTTTTCGATGCGGGATTGTGGTCATCTGCGCGACGAGCGGCTTCCGTCGATATATCGACTGCAAACTGAAAATCTTTAAACTTAATACTTGGTTTTATGGAAACTCGGGGCGAAAGAGGGGTTAATCCGCTGTTTCGCTCCGCATCCGTGTAGCTCGCTTATAGCCCAATGCCTTTGCCGGGCTGACCCTCGAACTGCGCCATTTCGTCATACTTTGGGCCACCGAGACGAGGTGTCCCAAATGCGATCAGCGGCCGTCGGCGCGTCCCAAATCCTCCTGTGTCGATGCCTTGGCAGTGCAGTCGCCGAAGCACGAGTCACCACGAGTAAAATGATGCGACTGCAACGCCAACCAGTTAACACCATGAACCTCGGCCGGATCGACCTTAATCTCTTGCGAGTTTTCGACGCAGTGTTCGAGGACCGCAATCTGGTCCTCGCCGGAAAGCGGTTGAATCTTAGCCAGTCCGCCGTGAGTCACGCGCTGGGGCGGTTGCGGGACGCACTGGAGGATGACCTGTTCGTCCGGACCTCGAAAGGGATGGAGCCGACCGCGCGCGCAGTCGCGATGGCAGCCCCGTTGCGCAACGCACTCCACCAGATTCAAGTGGCGCTGGGCGACGAGCCGTTCCGGCCGGATGTTGCCGAACGTGAGTTCGTCGTCGCGGCGAACGACTACATCACGATGCTTCTTCTCGGCCGTCTCAGTCAGAGACTTGCCGCCGAAGCTCCGATGGTGAACCTTGTGATACGACCGTCCACGCGGCTGGATCTCGCCGGACAGATCGACATCGGCCGGATCGACATCGCCATTGGAATCTTTGCGGAGGTGCCGCCGCGCTTTCAGTCGATGATGGTGTGGCAGCAGAGAGACGTGCTGGTGATGCGTCAGGATCATCCCATTGGCGACCGCACGGTCACTCACGACGACCTGTTGAACTACCCACTTGTCGCCGTCTCGCTCGGTGGTGCGGAAGAGGGCGCCGTTGGCGGCTTCATCGTTGAACGGGGTTTGGCGCGGCAGTCGGAAATGTTCGACCGGCAGGCGTTGGAAGATGCCTTTCCAGAGGGATCGGCGCGACCGCGGCTGAGGGTCGCTGTGGCTCATTCGCTGGCGATCCCTGCATTGCTGCGTCACAGTGAGATGTTCGCCGTCGTACCTTCCCCATTGGGACGCGAGTTCGAGCGCTACGGCGAGCTGAAAACGCGGGCAACGCCGTACCCGCCTCCGGAGTCCGCGGTCAGAGCGGTGTGGCATGCGCGAAACGCGCACGACCCGGCGCTGCAATGGCTGCGGGCCCAGATACTCGACATCGGCAGGCAGGTGCGAAGCTAGGCGGTCCCGTTTCCTTCAAGACCATCTTGCAGTTTTTTCACCGCGCTTGACGTTCTGGCTATGCCATCATGGGGGCACTATGCATATAGATATCCCTAACGCCGCGGAGACCGGTCATCAAATGCATTCGGACGCTCAAGTCGTCGATTCGGTTATCCGGTCACGGAAAGCCGTTCGCGTTTTCCGCTCCGATGCAGTCTCACAGAAAGACATCATAGACATTCTCGATGTCGCTCGCACAGCGCCAAGCAACTCGAACATGCAACCGTGGCGAGTTCACGTGCTGCGTGGGCGTAGCAAGGAGTCGCTGAGTGAGGCGCTTGTGCGCGCCCATGTCGCGGATTTGCATCCGCCGCTACAGCATGTTCCGGACCCCATGCCGGAGGCTTATCGCCCGATGCAGGAGGAGTTCGGCGCGCGATACTACGGTGCCCTTGGTATCGACAAGGCGGACGTCGCCGGTCGCGCCCGCGCCACAGGCCGAAACTTCGGTTTCTTTGGGGCACCGGTCGGCCTGATCTTCACCATCGATGCGAGACTGAAAAAGCACAGCTGGCTCGACTATGGTCTCTTTCTGCAGACGGTCATGATCGCAGCCCGTGCTCGGGGCCTCGATACGTGCCCGCAAGTGTCGTTTGCACGCTATCAGACGATCATCGCCGAGCATCTTTTACTCGAACCGGGCTTTGACGTCGTGTGCGGTATGTCGCTGGGTTACGCAGATCACGATTCAGTGGTCAACAGACTCGCAATTCCGCGCGAGACGGTCGAAAGATTTACTACGTTTGTCGGCTTCGACGAAGAAGCATAGCGCCGAAGGCCGTTGTTTTTGGACCGGCTAATCGGTCGCTCTCCATTTCAGAATTCGCGCGCGTTGCAGTTGCTGCGGGCGCAATCGCCTTGCCGAAGACCCGCGAGCCATGTGCACCGGGCAGGCGTCCCAACGTGTGTACGCGACATGATCGCGGATCATCTAACTCACGTTGAGGATCAGCCGGCAATTGTTCAATCAGTTCACTTCAATCTCTTTTTTTGACTCCACTACTTTTCAAAATATGACAGTAAAGATCCTTGCCTTTTGTGGGAGTTCCCGCCGCGATTCTCTTAATCGAAAACTATTGGAAATAGCCGCGTCTGCTGCACGAACGGATGGCGCGGAGGTGACGTTTATCACACTCGCTGACTTTCCCTTGCCGATTTACGACGTTGATGTCGAAAGTGCGCACGGTGTCCCTGAGCGGGTTCGAGCGCTGCAGGAATTGTTCGCCAGACATGACGCGCTGTTAGTCGCTTCGCCTGAGCATAATGGTGGCTATACCGCTGTGCTCAAGAACATGCTGGACTGGGTAAGCAGGCCGACCGCGACGGGAAGTTCCGGCTTGACACTCTTCGCCGGTAAGGTCGCGGCGGTTGTTTCGGCATCACCGGGGCCGATGGGCGGGATTCGCGCAATGCTCGGAATGCGGGGCGTTCTCGAGAAGATGGGCGCGATCCTGATTCCTCAAGTGTTCTCGCTGGGTTCCGCCCATCAGGCATTTGCCGAGAACGGCAGACTCGTCGATGAGAAAGCAGAAGCAGAAGTGCGACGTGTCGGTCTTGGCCTCGTTGGCGTGACGAAGCAACTGACCACCCACTGAATGTCGGTGACCGGGCGCAACTCAACGCGCCCGGCGTGATGCCGGTCTGGCGTTCGCGCCTCTAGATTGAAGAGGAACCGGTATCGATGCGGCACAAGAGCAGGACACGCCGGTATCGACGGGTCCTGCGCATGATCAGTTTGCGTCAGGCGCCTTGACGTTGTACGCAATGCGCCCTGCGGGCAGAAAAAACAAAGCGATAATTGCGCCGCCCTTTGCTTCCGGATAGTGATGACTGCCCGGCGCCGGCGCGGTCCATCCGCCATAACACCAGCCGTTCGGACCTGCGAGGGCCGCGCCTTCGTTTAGCGACACCACCATGTTGAATTCGCCATAGGGATGCGCGTGGTAATCGCCCCGGAAGCTTCCCTCCGGATTGTTCTGGTCGTTGCCGGTGCTATCCATATAGACCGCCGTAATGCTGAATCCAAAGGTCTCTTCTGACGGATCGACAAGACGCGCGCGCCGATACCTGCGCCCGGAGATCTCGATGTTGGCCGCCCAGCCTTCTTCCACTACGCCGATCGTAATCAGGCGCTCGAGATCTTTATAGAACTCGCTCGATGTGCCGTATTTTTCGTTGAGCCACTGTTCGACCTCATTGCCCGTAGTCAGATCCTTGACCTCCTCGAGAAAGGGCAGGCATTTCGCTATCAGTTCATCTCTACTGCTTGAGTTATTGGCTTGTGACAAGTTGGTCCTCACTGGTCTGAGGGGCTGCGTGTGCAGCCCGGGTCGACGACGCCGCGTCGAAGATGGTGGGCTTTGCCCGTCGACACATAACGACTGGGCGCTCACCGCTGCGGTCACGATGCCACATCGCTGCTGGAGGACGAAGGGGATAGTTTTCAATACCACATTGAATGATGTTCAAGTGCCGCACACCGCTGCGTTCAATAGGCAAATGAACACAATTCATCTCGATACTCGAGGCCTCCGGCGCTTCTCTCTCAAGCACGTTAGCGCATGAAAATCACCGCTGATTACGCCATGAAAAGAAAAGTACATGCGTCTGTGTCCTGACAGGAGAATTTAAATTTTCCAAATGTCCGGCGAATACGCTTCGGATTTTCGTGGCCCCGTGTTTCACCGTGTTGTTGCTTTTTATTTGCAAACATAAGCTCCGCACCAATGATCCGTATCACATAAAGTACTTTGGATAACGAAGCGACTAGCCAATCATTGGGAGGAGTATGATGCGTGGAAGGGTTGCAGCGTTCGGTCTCGGGATGTTGAGTGCATCGGCCTTCGCACAAAGCAGCGTCACACTGTATGGTTTGATCGATACCGGCATCGAGTACGTGTCTCATGCAAATTCCGCCGGCGACCACGTCGTTCGGATGCCGGCCATCAGCGGGGAATTGCCGTCCCGGTGGGGGATCCGCGGCACCGAGGACCTCGGGGGCGGCTGGAAGGCGATCTTTACCCTGGAGAATGGCTTCAATACGAGAGCCGGAGACATTGGGCAAGGAGGGCGGTTGTTCGGGCGCCAGGCGTGGGTCGGCATTGACGGGCCGTGGGGGGCGCTAACCTTCGGGCGCCAGTACAACATGGTTTACTGGGCTTTGTCCGATGCGGACATGCTGGGCCCCGATGTCCACGGGATCGGCGCGCTGGACAATTACCTGCCCAATGCGCGTAGCGATAACAGTATCGTCTACAAGGGCACCTATAAAGGGGTGACAGTCGGCGCCTCGTATTCGTTCGGACGCGATGCGGCCGGCACCGGCAATTCGCCGGGACAGGGTACATGCGCGGGTCAGGTTCCAGGCCAATTCAACCCATGTCATGAATGGAGCGCAATGCTCAAATACGACGCGGCAAGTTTTGGCGTTGCGACTGCATACGACGAACAGCGAGGCGGTGCGAACGCCGCGGCTAATTTCTTTGACGGCATCGGCACTTTTCCCATTGCGTCAGGCGCAGACAAGGACACGCGCATCGTGGCGAACGGCTACGTGAAGTTTGCCGGGTTGAAGGTCGGAGCGGGGTGGCTCGGAAGACACGTCGAGACGAACGCCGCGGCGGCGCCCGACGTACGGTCGAATCTTTACTTCGTAGGCGCCCAGTATTTCGTGACCCCGAGTTTTGTGATCGATGGCGAAGGCTTTCGGATCGTGGTCCGGGAGCAGGATGCGCGGGCAACGATGACAACGCTGCGCGCCACTTACTTCTTGTCGAAAGCCACTGCGGTCTATATCGGCGGTACGTATTTGTGGAACAGCGCCAAGGCGCGCTTTTCCGCGAGCGTGGGCGGCGGGGGCACAACGCCGGCGGCGGGCATGGGTCAGTTCGCTACGATGGCGGGAATTCGGCACTTGTTCTAACTGGGCGCGTGCGCGAAGCGCGAGTTGCCCGATAGAAGCGACGGGTATCGTGCTCCGTGAATCCGCAGGGCAATCATTAACCAAGGCAGGCGGACAGTGTTCTTGCGAACGCTCCGCCCGTTTGATCACGGAGTTTGCATGAGCACACGAGATATCGGCGAGCAGAACTTACTCAACGTGGAACAGTTCATTGACGAACGCAGGTTTTCACCCTATCAGTGGTTGATTCTGTTTTTCTGCTTTCTGATCGTCGCGCTGGACGGATTCGATACCAGCGCAATCGGCTTCGTTGCGCCGGCGATCGCGAAAGAGTGGGGAGTAACAAAAATCGCGCTTGGGCCTGTACTAAGTGCGGCGCTCGTGGGCCTCGCGATCGGTGCGCTGCTTGCTGGACCCGTTGCCGACAGGATCGGGCGTCGCAAGGTTCTGATCGGCTCAGTCTGTTTTTTCGGCGTGTGGACGATTGCCTGCGTATTCGCTACGGGTGTTTGGCAACTGTCGGTCTTTCGCTTTTTAACCGGCATTGGGCTTGGCGCGGCACTTCCCAACTCGACGACGTTATTGTCGGAATACGTGCCGGCGAGATGTCGATCCTTGCTGCTGAACGTCATGTTCTGCGGATTCACCTTAGGCGCGTCGGCCGGTGGTGTCGTGTCGGCCGCATTGATACCAGACTTCGGATGGCGCTCGATCTTCCTCGCGGGCGGCATTGCGCCTGTCCTGCTTGCATGTGCCCTTGTTGCGCTGCCCGAGTCCGTGCGATTCATGGTGATCAAAGGCTGGCCGGATGATCGGATTCGTCGAGTACTTCGAAGAATTGCCAGTGGTGAGCTGGTGACTGCTTCAAAGTTCTCTGTATCTGATCGGGTAGGGGAGAAGGAAACCGCGCCACTTGCTCTCATCCTCTCTACGCGTTACAGGTTCGGCACGTTGATGCTGTGGCTAGCGTACTTCATGGGTCTGCTTGTCTATTACATGCTGACGAGCTGGATGCCGACGATGATCCATGACGCGGGCTTCACACTGCGCCAGGCGTCGTTGGTGTCGGCACTGTTTCCGGCGGGAGGCGTAATCGGCGCATTGGGTTGTGGCTGGTTGATGGACCGCTTCAATCCGTGGCGAGTGGTCGCGCTCGCATTTCTGTTGCTGGGCGCCGCTGTCTGCGCGATGGGACAGGGCACGGCCAATGTTCAGTCGCTTGCGATCGCGACCTTCGTGGCGGGTGTCTGCATGACGGGCGCGCAAATGTCGATGCTGGCCCTTGCGGCGCTGTTCTATCCCACGCACGGGCGCGCTTCCGGCGTGGCGTGGATGCTGGGTATCGGGCGCCTGGGAGGCATTCTCGGCGCGCTCGGCGGCGGAGCGCTTTCTGCTGCCGGCTACAGCATGATCGCCATTTTGACGTCGATGGCCGCGCCCGCATTTGTCGCAGCCATGGCATTGCTTGTCGCGGTATCGGTCAGTAATAAGCAGGGAAGCCTGCAGGCGGCGGTTGTCGAGCCGAGTCCATGAGAAGGCGCGCGCCATCGAATTCGCGATAGGATCTCGGTACAGACCGGATGGTGCTCGCCCCGGCAAGAGGAGACAGCATGGACCTATTCATGTCGATGGAAGCGTTCGTACGCGCCGCGGAAGCGCAGAGCTTCGCCGGCGCGGCGCGCCAGTTGGGCGTCGCCAAATCGGTGGTGACCTCGCGCGTCAAGCAGCTCGAAGACCATTTCGGTGTGCCGCTCTTTCATCGATCGACCCGGGCGGTGCGCCTGTCCGAACTCGGCGAGACCTACTACCGCGAGTGCGCCGAGCTGGTCACCAAGGTTCACGATCTGTCCGGCCGCTCGCGTGGCGATCCGCAGGCGCTCGCGGGCACGCTCAATATCCACGTCCTGCCGGGCTTCGCGCTCGGCCATTTTTCGCAGACGCTAATCGAATTCCGCGCCGCGTACCCACGCGTGGAATTCGTCGTGACCGTCAACGACCGCGTCATCGATCCGGTTCAGGAAGGTTTCGACCTGGCGTTGCAAATCTATCCGCCGGCATCGAACCTGCTGGTCGAGCGGCGTCTCTTTCCGGTGCGCGGCGTGCTCTGTGCCGCGCCCGGCTATCTGAAGGAAGAGCCGCTGATCGAGACACCGCTCGATCTGCTGCGGCACGATTTCGCCCGCTATTCGTACTACCCTTGGGGCGACAAGTGGCCGTTGATGCGCGGCAACGAATGCTTCGAAATCGCGCTGAATCCGGTGCTCAAAACCAATAGCGTGCATCTGCTGCTGGAATTCGCGAGGGCCGGCGCGGGTGTCGTCTATCTGCCGACCATGGTCGCCGCCGCCGATCTGCTCGAACGCCGGCTGGAACGTGTGCTGCCGGAATACGCGGCGCCGCCGCTGTGGCTGTCGGCGGTGTATCCTGCGTCGCACCGCTCGACCACCAAGGTCAAGGCCTTCGTCGACTTCCTGCGCGCGCGCTATCTGCGCGAACCGCAGTGGGACCGGGCGCTCGGCATTGCGCCGCCGGACGACGAAACGAAAAGCGTCGGCGAGGAACTGTCCGATAGTTAAGGCCTACCCGAGGCCAATGAGGGTTCGCCACCAGGTAGTTTCCCTGGCGCGATTTTGGAGCACCCAAGGTTCGCGTTTCCCGACCCTCAGAACATTGCTGTAGCGCCTGTCGCCGCTTAATCTTCGATGCAAGCAACGCATTCGTGGATCAACTGGAGGCAGACATGCAACAAACCTGGTTCGGCAGCCTGGACAACTTTCGGAAAGGCTCCATCGAAATCATCAAGGGCAAACCGGAACATTACGCCATGTCGAATGTATTCGACGTCGCGAGCCGCGCTGAGCCCTACGAGAAAGTCGTCGTCGGCAAGAATCTCAAGTACGTGATCGAGACGCTGCGCGCGGAAGGTTCGTCGCCGTGGTTTGCTGCGTCGCACGATGAGTTCGCGGTCGTGCTCGACGGCGAAATCGACATCTATTTCATCAAGCCGTCGGACGGCCCGCTGGTCGACGCACAGACCGAAGGCAGCGTGCGCCTCGAAGGCCAGCCCTCGGGCCAGTCGATGGGCCATGTGCGGCTGCGCCGCGGTCATCAGGCGCTGCTGCCCGCCGGCGCCGCCTATCGTTTCGAAGCGAAGACAAAAGGCGTGCTGCTCGTGCAGACGATCCTCGGACGCTATTCGGTCGAGAAGTGGGCCGACATCTGCATCCACTGAATCCCTCTACACGATCCATCTTTTCGGAGCCCATCATGGACAAAGTCAGCACCCTGCAAAACGTCACCGCGAGCGAGGCCGACGCGGTGACCGGTTATCGCACGTTCTGTCTCGGCGACTTCGAATTCAGCCGCGACGCTTATTTCGCCACCGTCAGATGGCCGGCCAAAGGCCAGATCCGCTCGCACCAGATGCACGCCGACGACTTCCTGCGCGCGATGATGCGCGACGTGGCGTGGGGCTTCTTCTACGGCTGGGTCAACTTCGACGAAGTGATCGGCACGCGCAATCACTACGGCAAGGTCGACATGTACGCCGGCGCGTATAACGCGAGCTTCAAGGAAGCGGGCGTCGACCATATGCAGCAGTTCGACACGCCGCTCATCATGGCGACCTTCAAGGCGATCCTGAAGGACTGGGTCAACGAAGGCTTCGATCCGTTTGCCGCGCCTGAAGAAACCGGCTCCGCGTTCGGCACGAAACATGGCGACAACATCGCCGCGATCGAGCGCACGCGGATTGCCACCAAGCGCATGCCGGGCCTCGAAGGCGACTCGCCGTTGCGCGACGATCTTCCCGTCAATCGCCAGTTTGCCGACGTCGGCCAGGACGAACCGGAGATTCACGCGGAGCCGGGTTTCGAAGGCGCTCTGCATGCGTTCAGCCTCTTCAAGTACCTGTCGCGCTCGGACGTGACGTGGAATCCGTCGGTCACGTCGGTATGCCAGCAGAGCCTGTTCTGCCCGACCACCGAGGAATTCGTGCTGCCGGTGTTCCACGGCAACGACCGCGTCGAGTGGTTCCTGCAACTGTCCGACCAGATCATCTGGGACGTCGCCGACAAGGACAGCGGCGAGCCGCGCGCACGTATCACGATGAACGCGGGCGATATCGCCGCGATGCCGGCCGATATCCGCCACAAGGGCTATTCGCAGAAGCGTTCGATGCTGCTGGTGTGGGAGAACGCGACCCCCGATCTGCCCAAGCGCTACGAAAGCGGTGAACTGCCGCCGTATCCGATTCAGATGTAACTCCCCGGCATTCCTCCCGATCGTCGATCGAACGGCGCCAGACCGCTGGCGCCGCGGGGAAAGTCGCGTCCAGGTTTTACTTGCACAGGACTGACATGCAAACGCAACTCTTCATCGGCGGCCGCTTCGTGCCGGCTGCAAACGGCGAAACGCTCGCCTCCCTCAATCCCCACGACAACTCGGTAATCGCCGACGTCGCGATGGCGGGCCCGGCCGATGTCGATCGCGCCGTCGCGGCGGCGAAGGCGGCGTTTCCGAAGTGGAGCAATCTCGCCGCGATGGAGCGCGGGCGTCTGCTTCTGAAGCTGGCCGACGCGATCGAAGCGAATGCCGACAAGCTCGCGCGCCTCGAATCGCTCGATACCGGCCACCCGATCCGCGATACACGCAACCTCGACGTGCCGCGCACGGCGGCCACGTTCCGCTATTTCGGCGGCATGGCCGACAAGTTCGAAGGCTCGGTGATTCCGGTCGAGCAGGGCTTTCTGAACTACCTGACGCGCGAGCCGGTCGGCATTGTCGGGCAGGTGGTGCCGTGGAATTTCCCGCTCATGTTCACGAGCTGGAAGATGGCGCCGGCGCTCGCCGCGGGCAACTGCGTGATCATGAAGCCCGCCGAACTCACGCCGCTGTCGAGCCTGGCGATAGCCGAACTGATGGCCGAAGTGGGTTTCCCGGATGGCGTCGTCAATATTCTGCCGGGCCTGGGTCATGTGGCCGGGCAGTATATCGCCGAACATCCGGAGATCAGCAAGGTCGCCTTCACCGGTTCGACCGCGGTGGGCCGCAAGGTCGTGCAGGCGTCGAGCGGCAACCTGAAGAAGGTGCAACTCGAACTCGGCGGCAAGGGCGCGAACATCGTATTCGGCGACGCGAATATCGATGCGGTCGTGCAAGGCTCGGCGTTCGCGATCTTCCACAACCAGGGGCAGGCGTGCATCGCCGGCTCGCGGATGATCGTGCACGAATCGATCGCCGACGAAGTGCTCGAAAAGTTCGCCGCGTTGAGCCGCACGATCAAGATTGGCGATCCGCTCGATCCGTCGACCGAGATGGGCCCGCTCACCTCTCGTCAGCACCGCGACCGCGTGCTTTCATTCGTCGATGTCGCCCGCGAACAGGGTGGCCGCGTACTGGCAGGCGGCAAAGCACCGGACAATGCCGCGCTCGCCAACGGCTGCTATGTCGAGCCGACTATCGTCGAAGCGAAACCGGAGCATCGGGTGTCGCAGGAAGAGGTGTTCGGGCCGTTCATGACGGTCACGACATTTAGCACCGACGAAGAGGCGCTGGCGATTGCGAATGGCACCGAATACGGTCTCGGCGCGGGTCTCTGGACACGCGATCTCCAACGCGCGCATCTGGTGGCTCGCGAGATTCGCGCCGGCATGGTGTGGATCAACTGCTACAAGCGCGTGAGTCCCGCTTCGCCATTCGGCGGCGTCGGCGCAAGCGGCTACGGCCGTGAAATGGGTTTCGAAGCGATGCGCGAATACACGCAGCCCAAGTCGGTCTGGGTCAACGTGGATGCGCAGATTCCGCCTTACTACCCGCGCTGAACCGCCATGGAACCGTTCATCTATAACGGCCTGCCGTCACGCGTGATTTTCGGCGCGGGCAGTCTCGACCAGCTCGATCGCGAGATCGGTTTGCTCGGCGCCACGCGGGCGATCGTGCTGTCCACGCCGCAACAGCGTGCGCAGGCCGAAGCGCTCGCGGCGAGTCTCGGCTCGCGGGCGGCAGGCGTCTATGCCGAAGCCGTGATGCATGTGCCGGTCGAAACCGCTCGCGCGGCACGCGCGTTCGCCGCAAGCGTCGGCGCCGATTGCGCGATCGCGATAGGCGGCGGTTCCACAACCGGTCTCGGCAAGGCAATCGCGCTCGAAACCTCGCTGCCGATCATCGCAATTCCGACCACGTATGCAGGCTCCGAGATGACGCCGATCTACGGCCTCACCGAGGGCGGCGTCAAAAAGACCGGCCGCGATCTGCGTGTGCTGCCGAAGACGGTGATCTACGACCCGGCATTGACCACGTCGCTGCCACCCGCGTTGTCGCTGACGAGTGGGATCAACGCCATCGCCCACGCGGCGGAAGGGCTCTACGCACAGGACGCGAATCCGATCATCAGCCTGATGGCGCAAGAGGGCATTCGCGCGCTCGGCCAGGGGCTGCCTCGCGTAATGCAACAACCAGAAGACCTCGCGGCGCGTGGTGACTGCCTGTATGGCGCGTGGCTATGCGGCGCCGTGCTCGGCAGTGTCGGCATGGCCTTGCATCACAAGCTGTGCCATACGCTCGGCGGCACTTTCAATCTGCCGCACGCTGAGACGCACACCATCGTGTTGCCGCATGTGCTCGCCTACAACCGTGCGGCTGCACCCGAGGCGATGAAGCGTATCGCCCACGCATTGCACGCCGACGACGCCGCGCAAGCCGTATTCGATCTCGCACACGATCACGGTGCGCCGACCGCGCTGAAAGACATCGGCCTGACAGCAGCCGATCTCGACATCGCACTCGATCTCGCGTTGAAGAACCCGTACTGGAATCCGCGGCCGGTCGAACAAATACCGCTGCGTGCATTGCTCGAAGCCGCCTTCGACGGGCGGCGCCCCGACTAGCACGCCCGATTCACTCATACAAAAAAATTCAGGAGACAACCATGGACTCACATACTTTCGATGCGAGACGCCGCCGCTTTGTCAGCCTCGCGGCAGGCGGTGCGCTCGCCGCCACGACCTCGGCGTTCTCGCCGCTCGTCTTCTCGGCCGGCCCGCGCACACTGAAAATCGGCTACGTATCGCCGCAAACCGGGCCGCTCGCGCCGTTCGGCGAAGCGGACCGTTTCACGATCCAGCAGATGCAGACGGCGCTGAAGAACGGCATCGTGATCGGCGGCAAATCATATCCGGTATCGATTGTCGTCAAGGACAGCCAGTCGAATCCGAATCGCGCCGGCGAAGTCGCCAACGACCTGATCCTGAAGGACAAGGTCGACATCATGCTGGTGTCCGGCACGCCGGAGACCGCCAATCCCGTGAGCGACGCGTGCGAGCTGAACGAGATGCCGTGCGTGTCGACGGTGGTGCCGTGGCAGCCGTGGTTCTTCGGCAGAAAAGGGGATCCGAAGAAGGGCTTCCGTTTCACCTATCACTTCTTCTGGGGACTGGAGGATGTGATCGCCGTCTACACCGGCATGTGGCAATCGGTGCAGACCAACCACAGCGTGGGCGGCCTCTTTCCCAACGACGGCGACGGCAACGCCTGGGGCGATGCGAAGCTCGGCTTTCCACCGGTACTCGCGCAGAAGGGCTTCACGCTCAAAGACCCCGGCCGCTTCCAAAGCATGACGCAGGACTTCTCCGCGCAGATTTCCTCGTTCAAGCAGTCGAATGCGCAGATCGTCACGGGCGTCGTGATACCGCCGGACGCCAAGAACTTTCTCGTTCAGGCGCGTCAGCAAGGCCTGAAGCCCAAAGTCATTTCGATCGGCAAGGCGCTGCTGTTTCCGACCTCGATCGAAGCGCTCGGCGATCTCGGCAACGGACTGTCCACCGAGGTGTGGTGGTCGCCTTCGCATCCGTTCAAGTCGTCGCTGACGGGGCAAACCGCACGGCAAGTCGCGGATGACTACGAGCGCGTCACCTCGAAGCAATGGACCCAACCGATCGGTTTCGCCCACGCGCTATTCGAAATCGCCGTCGATTCATTGAAGCGCGCGAAAGACGTCGACTCGAACGAAGCCATCCGCGACGCAGTGGCATCGACCAAGCTCGATACGCTGGTCGGCCATGTCGCCTGGGGCGGCGGCCCGGTGAAGAACGTCGCCAAGACGCCGCTTGTCGGCGGGCAATGGGTGAAAGGGCAGAAGCATCCGTTCGATCTCGCCATCGTCAACAACCAGCTCGCGCCAAGCGTGCCGCTGTCCGGCCCGCTCAAGTTGATTGCCTGAATTCAAAGCGGAGAGCAGTGATGAACGCAGTGCTCAGACTCACCGGCGTGTCGAAGCGTTACGGCGCGCTGCAGGTGACCGACGACATCAGCTTCGCGGTGGAACGCGGCGAAACCTACGGCATCCTCGGCCCGAACGGCGCCGGCAAGACCACGCTGTTCAACCTCGTCAGCGGCGACGTGCGGCCCGATCAGGGCAGCGTCGAATTCGACGGGGCGGATGTGAACCACTTGCCGCCGCATCGCCGTTGCGTGGCGGGGATCGGCCGCTCGTATCAGGTGCCGCGGCCGTTCGGCGGAATGACGGTGTTCGAGAACCTGCTGGTCGGCGCCACCTTCGGCGGCGAACTGACCGGCCACGCGGCGTACGACGTCTGCGTCGACGCGCTCGAACGCACCGGCCTCAAAGCCCGCGCCAACCAGTTGGCCGGCACGCTGGGGCTGCTGGACCGCAAACGGCTCGAACTGGCTCGCGCGCTCGCGACGCAGCCGCAACTGCTGCTGCTCGACGAGATCGCCGGCGGTCTCACCGAACCCGAAACGCACGCGCTCGTCGACGAGATTCGCCGCGTCAAGGAGCGTGGCGTGACGATCGTGTGGATCGAACATGTCGTGCATGCGCTGCTCGCGGTGGCCGACCGTCTGCTGGTCATCAACTTCGGCAAGCGGCTCGCGGAGGGCTTGCCCGCCGCCGTGATGGACGACCCCGAAGTGCGGCGCGTGTATCTCGGACTGGAGGCCTGACCATGTCGGCACTATTGGAGACTCGCGCGCTGAGCGCGTTTTACGGCGACTTTCAGGCGCTATTCGGCATCGACGTGACGGTGGCGCCGGGCGAAGTGATCGCGCTGATCGGGTCGAACGGCGCGGGTAAATCGACCTTTCTGAAATCGGTGGCGGGCCTGCTGCGCCCACGCACCGCCGAGCAGATTCTGTATCGCGGGGAGCCAGTGGGCGGTGCGGCGGCGGCGAGCATCGTGGGCAAGGGCATTGCGCTGGTGCCGGAAGGGCGGCGTCTGTTCGCGAGCTTGACCGTCGAAGAGAATCTGCAACTCGGCGCCTTCAGCAAGCGGCCGGGGCGCTGGAACCTGCAAAGCGTCTATGCGCTGTTTCCCGCGTTACAGGCGCGCCGTCATCACGCGGCCACCGCGTTATCGGGCGGTCAGCAACAGATGGTGGCGATCGGCCGCGCGCTGATGAGCAACCCCGATCTGCTGATGTGCGACGAACTTTCGCTCGGCCTCGCGCCGGTGATCGTCCGCGAAATCTACGCGGCGTTGCCCGAGATCGTTTCGCATGGCATGAGCGCGATCGTCGTCGAGCAGGACGTGCAACTGGCGCGCCGCGTGTCGTCGCGTTTCTATTGCCTGCAGGAAGGGCGCGTGTCGTTGACGGGCGTGTCGGCAGAAGTGTCGGACGAGGCGATCACGCAGGCATATTTCGGAGTGTCGGCATGAACACGTTCATCAATATCGTCGTGCAGGGCGTGCTGTTGGGCGCGCTTTACGGCCTCTTCGCGATGGGCCAGTCGCTGGTGTTCGGCGTGATGCGGCTCACCAATACCGCGCACGGCGACTTCATCGTGCTGCTGGTGTTCGTGCTGTTCGCCTTGACGAGCTTCGCCCATCTGCCGCTCGCCGTCGCGCTCGTGCTGTTGCTCGTGATCGCGTTCGGTGCGGGGTATGCCGTGCAGTTCGCGCTTCTGAACCGCGTCAGCAGCCGCGATCCGCTGCCGTCGCTGATCGTCACGTTCGGCCTGTCGATCGTGATCCAGAACGTGCTGCAGCAGATGTTCTCCGCGGATCCGCGTTCCATTGCCACCGGCAGCTTCGAATCGCGGAGCATCACGCTCGCGGGCGGCATCACGCTCGGCTATCTGCCGCTCGTCACGCTGGTGGCGACGGTGGCGCTCGCCTTCGCGATGCAATGGCTGTTCGGCCGAACGCCGCTCGGCCGCGCGTTTCGCGCCACCTCTGACGATCGCGAGATCGTGCAACTGATGGGTGTCTCGTACCGCCGTACCTATGCGCTCGCGATGGGCATCGCCTTCGTGCTGATCGCGGTAGCCGCGGCGCTTTACTCGATGCGCACGGCGGTGTCGCCGACCGACGGCCCGGCGCTGCTGCTGTATGCGTTCGAGGCGGTGATCATCGGCGGAATGGGGTCGTTCTGGGGCACCTTCGTCGGCGGCATGGCGCTCGGCATTGCGCAGCAGGTGGGCTTTTACTTCGACCCCGGCTGGGGCATCTGGCTCGGCCACGTGGTGTTTCTCGGCGTGCTGGTGGCGCGGCCGCAGGGCTTGCTGCCCAAAACCGCATAGAGGCTTCGACATGACCATGCAATTGAACCAGCCCATAGCGGGCTTCGAAGTGCGGCGCGCGACGCGTGCGAGCCGCGTGGCGGTGATCGTGCTGCTGATCGTCGCGTTGGCGGTGGCGAGCGCGCCGTGGTGGGCAGGACGCGATGCCATGCGCGACTTCGTGCAACTGGCGTCCTACCTGGTATTCGCGTTGATGTGGAACCTGCTGGCGGGTTATGGCGGGATGGTGTCGATCGGCCAGCAGGCATTCTTCGGCATCGGCGGCTACGGCATGCTGATTCTCGCCAACTATTGCGGCATCTCGCCGTTCATCGCGGTGCCGATTGCGGCGGTGATTGCGACGGTCGTGGCGATTCCTGTGTCGATGGTGGCGTTCCGGCTCGAAGGCGGCTACTTCGCGATCGGCACCTGGGTGATCGCCGAAGTGTTCCGGTTGACGGTGGCGAACGTCTCGGTGCTCGGCGGCGGTTCCGGCACGAGCCTCACCGCATTGCAGGAGGTGCCGCGCGCGCTGCGCGAATCGCTGACGCTGTGGCTGGCGCTTGCCATCGTCGCGGCGGCGATCGGACTGCTGTATCTGTTTCTGCGCTCGAAAGCCGGTCTCGCGTTGACCGCGATGCGCGACAACGCGGTGGCGGCCAGCAGCCAGGGCGTCAACGTGAAGCGCGCGCGCCTGATCGTCTATCTGGTGTCGGCGTGCGGCACCGCGCTGGCGGGCGGCCTGTACTTCGTCGGCAACCTGCGCATTTCGCCCGACGCCGCGTTCTCGGTGAACTGGAGCGCGTTCGGTATTTTCATCGTGATGATCGGCGGCCTCGGCACGCTCGAAGGGCCGATTGTCGGCGCGCTGATTTTCTTCCTGTTGAACCAGTTCCTGTCCGATTTCGGCACCTGGTATCTGATCGGCCTGGGTGCGCTGGCGATCGTCGTGACGATGTTCTTTCCGCAAGGACTGTGGGGCTTCGTCTCGAACCGCTATGGCCTGCAACTGTTCCCCGTGGGCCGGCGCGTCGTGTTTCGCGACGCCGGTCCGTCTCAACAACGCTCGCCGGACGGCGCGTCCGATTCGCTCGACGCGGGCTCGGCGGCACACCGTGCATGAGGCCAGGCATGAACGATAAAACCATCCACCCGTTGACACAGAACGTGCTCGATACGTTTGCCGATTGCACCGATCCGCGCCTCAAGCAGATCATGACCGCGCTGGTCACCCACCTGCATGCATTCGCCAGCGAAGTCGAACTGACCGGCGACGAATGGCGCCGTGGCATCGAATTCCTGACGGCCACCGGCAAGATGTGCAACGGCATCCGCCAGGAATTCATTCTGCTGTCGGACACGCTCGGCCTGTCGATCATGACCGATGCGATCAATCACGGACGCGGCGGCGTCACCACCGAGAGCAGCCTGCTCGGCCCGTTCTATCGCGAAGGCGCCAAGGAAGAAGAATTCGGCGCCAACATCGCCCGCACGGAAGGCGAGCCGACGCTGATTCATGGCCGCCTCGTCGACGAAGGCGGCGCGCCGGTGGCCGGTGCCTTGATCGAGGTGTGGGAAACGGCGAACAACGGCATGTATGAAGGCCAGGATCCCGATCAGCCCGAGAGCAACCTGCGCGGTAAATTCCGCTCGGGGCCTAACGGCGAATACGCATTCAGGACCATCAAGCCGACTAGCTATCCCATTCCTACCGACGGCCCGGTCGGACAGATGCTGATGGCGACCGGCCGTCATCCGATGCGGCCTGCCCACATCCATTTCCTGATCGTCGCGCCCGGCTACGAGACGCTGACCACCGCGCTTTATTCCGAGGGCGATCCCTATGTTCACTCCGATGCGGTGTTCGGCTCGAAGCCGTCGCTCGTGATCGACTACGTGCCGAATCACGACGCGGCCGCTGCCAAAGAGTGGGCGCTGCCGAGCCCGTTCTTCGAAGTGCAGCGCGACTTCGTGCTGTCCGCGCGGCAGGCATGAGGAGGCGAGGCGATGAACGCGGCGAATCCCGAACCTCATCAAGGCTTTCTCTGCGCGCTCGACGACATTCCCGATGGCGGCGCGCTTGAAATTCCCGCTGATCGTGCCGGCGCACCAGGCGTCGTGATTCTGCGCCGTGGCGATGAAGCGTGGGCGTACCGCAATGTGTGCCCGCACTTCTCGATTCCCCTGAACTACGAACCGAACACGTTCTGGGCCTACGACGCCGAATTGCTGATGTGCGCGCATCACAGCGCGATGTTCCGCTTCGAAGACGGCGTGTGTGTCGATGGACCGTGCGAGGGCGCGTCGCTCACGCCGGTCGAGATCCGCATCGAACAGCGACAGATATTCAACAACGACTGGAGGAGACAGCTATGAAAGGGACCAAGCCGAAGCGCCTGGCGATGGCAGGGTGCACGTTCGCATGCATCGCGCCGGGTATCGTGCCAAATATAGCCTGCGCGCAAAGCAGTGTGACGCTGCAAGGCGTGATCGATGCGGGCGTCACGTATGTGAACAACCAGCATGGCGGCGCCGCGACGCTGTTCGACAGCGGCGTGCTCTCGCCGGACCTGCTGACGTTCAAAGGCAGCGAAGATCTGGGCGGCGGCAACAAGGCGATTTTCGAACTCACGTCGCAGTTCGATCTGGGCAGCGGCGCGACGATTCCGGGCGCCGGGCAGATTTTCAACCGCACGGCGCTGGTCGGTCTCACCAATGACCGCTTCGGCTCGCTCACCTTCGGCACCCAGTACGACTTCATGTTCGAGACGTTGACGCTCGGCCTGTATGACGGCGCGTTCCTGTTCGGCGGCATCTACGATTTTCGCCAGGGGCCGTTTACCGCGCTGGGTGTGCCGAACAATCCGACCGGTTCATTCGATTTCGACCGCATGGCGGGCGCGACACGCGTAGGGAACTCGGTCAAATATCGCAGCCCCGATATCGCGGGGTTCACGGTCGGTGCGCTCTATGGATTCGGTGGCGTACCCGGCTCGTTCTCGTCGGACTCGACAATGAGCTTCGGCGCGAACTATGCGAACGGTCCGTTGGGCATCGGCGCGGCATATGTCGAGGTGAAGTATCCGCAATTGGGCGACGGTCACGACGGCATCCGCAATTTCGGTTTCGGCGCGCACTACAACTTCGGCAGCGTGCTGGGGATGTTGCTCTACACCAACACGAAAAATACGGCGAGTGGTGCGAAGATCGACGTCTACAAAGGCGGCGCGTCGTGGACGATCTCCGGCCCGTGGACACTCGGTCTCGACTACGCGTACATGAAGGGCAACGACGTGCTGCTGAACAACAAGGCGCAACAGGTCACCACCGCGTTGCAGTACAGCTTTTCGAAACGCACCACCGCGTATGTCGAAGCGATCTATCAGCGCGCGAGTGGCGACGCGGCTGTGACGCGGGCATGGATCAACGGTTTGCTGCAACCGGACGGCGCGGCGAGCAACCGCTCGCAGACACTTGCTCGCGTCGGTTTGCGTACCAGCTTCTGACGGTCTGGGCTTGCGCGGCCCAATCCAAAGATCGTCCGAATTTCGAAAGTGGTTGTCAGGCGTACCATCCGGGAAACGATACTCTTATCGAGGGTCTCACTGACCCGGTCGTTACGGCGTCGCTCGCACGGCGTGACGGTCGGTATTCCATTCATGCGTAGGCGTTGAAATGACGGCACAGTCTCTGGAAGGGAAGGTCTGCGTGATACTCGGCGGGTCCGGCGGTATCGGCAGCGCGACGGCGAGGCGCCTGGCGGCACTGGGCGCGCGCATCGTCGTGACCAGTCATGCGGATTTGCAGAAGGCGCAAGGAGTTGTCGACTCGCTGCCGGGGAGCGGCCATCTCGCCGCGGCGGTTTCGATCACCGACAGTAACGCACTCAACGATCTGGCCGTGAAAGTGCAAAGCGAGTATGGGCGCACGGATGTGCTTGTCAATACGGCCGGCATCACGCAGGCCGTGCCGCACGCGAATCTCGATGCACTCACGGACGAGCTGATCGACCAGATATTTGCCGTGAACTGGCGGGCGCAGTTTGCGGCGATCCGCGCTTTCCGTGCGCTACTCGAGTCAAGCGGCGACGGATTGGTGATCAACGTCTCGTCCATCTCGGGGACCACGGGGCAGGGCAGCAATATCGCCTATTGCGCCGCCAAAGCGGGGCTCGACGTGATGGCGGCTTCGTTGGGCCGCGCGCTGGCGCCGCGCATTCGGGTTTTGAACGTTTCTCCAGGAGCCGTCGATACGACGTTCGTGCCGGGGCGCGGCGCCGACTTCAATGACAAAGTCGCGGCGACGACACCGCTTCGCCGCATCGGCACGCCGGACGATGTGGCTTCGGCAATCGAGGCGTGCGCGACGCATCTGACGTTCAGCACGGGCGTGACCATAGTCGTCGACGGCGGGCGGCGTCTGAATTGAGCCGGCTGGTCCAGAGGAGCGTTGCGACACTCGCGCGGAAACTTCACATGGGTTCTATATATCGGCGCGCGTCGTCGCTCGACAATACGCCGCGGTCCACGCGATTCGCGGCGCTGGCCGCGTAGACGTTCTTGCGAGCGTGTGTGATGCCCAGCGGTTCGAAGCCGTTGGCCGGGTTGAATGCCATCTGGTTGATGTGCGCTTCGTCGTCGGCGGAGGGCAGTGTCGCGATCTCCAGCACACCTATCGCAATCGGCGGCTCCGCCCATGCGACCGATGCGTCGTTGACCGGCGTGCTCTCCTCATCCACGAAGAACTGCACGCAGAGTTGCCATTTGAGCGGACCGGTTTTCAGGCGATTCAGCAGGTCTTCGCGCAGATAGTCGTCGCCGTGGCGATCGCCGTTTGTCCCTCGCACGGTTGTATCTTCGGGTTGAAGCGAGTACTTGATGGCCGCGACGCCCAGCTTGACCACCGAGCCCCAGAACCGCTCGGTCGTGAGACTCTCGACGGAGCGCAGAGTCGTCTCCTTTGCCAGGATAGCGACGATGCGGGCTGTCTCGACGGGGCCGAGTTTGCCGCTCAACACTTCCATCGACGCCTGCTCCAGTGCCCCAAGCGCGCCTCTAGCGATCTGGGCGACGAGGATATCGGCGAAGTCCATGAACTGCACCGCGTTTCTCGCATGCGAGCGGCCGCCCTCGTTGGTCATGAGGAGATCGGTTTCAATGTCCTGCGCGGTGAAGAACTTGATGGCGACACCGCGAACGTCGGCGGCCTGGTCGGAGAAAGGACAGGGCTGCCCGTTAGAAAAGCGGCAGGCGACCCGATAGCAAAGCGACGGTCCCAGTTCGGCCGGTTTCGCAAAAGGGCCATGCTTGAGCGCAGTGGGTATCGTTTCGAAGATCCGCAGCGTGCCGAAGGCGCCGAGCGTTTGCTTCTGATGCTGACCGCGGTCGGCGCGTCCGTCCAGATGAGTGTTGCTACTTGCTGCGATCGCCGCCTGCTGCGCCTTGATTTTCTCGACGAGAACGGCGATAACCTCTGCGTCTTCGGGCTGGTCGATCCAGCCTGTGCCGCGTTCTGCTTTGTCGGGGGAGTCGTTGGTCATGCTCGTCCTCCATCAAGGTTCGCCGCGATGGAAATGCGTCCAGGCCTGCGCTGAAGTGGCAATCGTGTTGCTGCGGGAGCGCATGGATCTGAACTACATCGTAGACTACCGCGCAATCGAACGCATGACCGCTTCAGCATCCGGCGCGCGAGATCGCGGTGACATCATGACCACCACGATCGAACGAGCGGCGGTTCCCCCGTTTAGTGCATGCCCGACGGGTTCGGCGGCGGCAATGCCGGATCGAGCTTGGCGGACTCTTTGACGAGTTGTTGCGTCATCGCGGCCGCGACGGCGTTCGAGCCACGATGCGGCTGATCGTCGTGCACAAACGGCGCAGGTTCAGGCGGCGGGAGCGCCGGATCCAGCTTGGCGGATTCCTTGACGAGTTCGTCCGTCGCCGCGGACGAGACCGAATTCGAATCGCGGCGGTGCAGACCGTCACGGCCGCGGCCGGGTTGCACAACAATGGCTGTTTTTGAATCGGTGGCGGCCAGGACGGTGGCCACCGCGGGCGTTTGCACGGTTTGCGGGTGCGGTTGTGCCGGTTGCCGTGGCAATTGCGCGGCGTGCTCCGTTGACGGTTCGGGCGCGGGCGCGGGCGTGATGTGTCCCTGCGCAGCTTGAGCGGGGATTTGTGCGGGGACGCGTGCGGCGGTCTCCGTGCTTGCGGCGGGCGACGACGCGCTGAGAGCGTTGTCGGCGTTCACATGTAACGTGCCGGACTGAACCTTGTCCGAAGCCAGCGCCGCAGAGCCGTCCGTAACGGCCCCGGGATCGCGGGTCGACGGATCACTTTTTGGGGACAGTAGGTAAACGGCGAATGCGACCTCTGCGAGCACCAGACCGACCACCAATGCTTTTCCGATATTCCTCATAATTAGCCAACGGGTACTCAGAGCGATGCGATCGCACATGATAACCAACCGGCCGCTGGCGGTTTGTAACGAGAGGTATGCGGAAGTAACCGGAATACTCGGCGCGGAGCATGCTAGATTTGACTTATCGCGCCATCAACGGAGTTTCTTCCATGGACACTCACTCGATTCTGGGCATGATTCACGCCGAAGAGGCGTTACTGGTCTCCATCGTGCGGTCGTTGCCACCCGACGTGCGACGCACAGTGGCTAACGATTTCCACGAGCAGGCTCAACTCGCTGAGACGTCGCATCTGAATCCCACCACCGATCGTGAGGCGAGCATCGCGTTCAAGGCTCACATCAGACGGCTGTCGAACATGCTAGCTTCGCTATCCTGAGGAGATATGGGGCGCGGCCGAGCGTGCATGTCCTACAACAAAATTTTAAACACGGAGCGACACAACAGCATGCTCAGAATATTCACATCGATCCTCGTATCCACCGCGGTCTTGCCCGCATTCGCGCAACCCAACGACGCGAGCGCCCAGCCAGCCGCAACCTCGAAACCGGCTAGCGCATCGATGGCCGCCGTATTCGCGCCGAGCGGCACGTTGCGCGCGTCGATCAATCTCGGCAACCCCGTGCTGGCCGCGCTCGATCCGGCGACGGGCAAGCCGGTCGGCGTGTCCGTCGATCTCGCCAGCGAATTCGCCAGACGGCTCGGCGTGCCGCTGCAACTGGTCGCGGTCAAGTCGGCGGGCGCCTCGGTCGAGAACGTCAATCAGGACAAGGTCGACATCGGTTTCTTCGCGGTCGATCCGAAGCGTGGACAGGAAATCGCTTTCACGAAACCGTATGTGCTCATAGAAGGCTTTTATCTCGTGCGGGCGGCCTCGCCGATCACCAGCAACGAGCAGGTCGATCAACCCGGCGTAACGGTCGCGGTCGGCAAAGGCAGCGCCTACGATCTGTTTCTGACGCGCGAACTACACCACGCGACAATCGTGCGGATTCCGACTTCGCCCGCGGTCGTGCAGGGGTTCCTCGATCAGCATCTCGACGTGGCCGCCGGCGTCAAGCAACAGCTCGAAAAGGACGCCTCCAAAACTGGCGGAGTGCGCATACTGGACCAGCGCTTCATGGTGATCCGTCAGGCGATGGGCGTACCCAAGGCAAAGGGCGACGACGCGGCCGCATACCTGTCGAAGTTCGTCGAGGACATGAAAGCGTCCGGCTTCGTCACGGCGTCGCTGGCGCGGCATCAGATCACCGGCGCGGTGGTGGCGAAAGACAACGACTAGCGCGGCCTAGGGCGACGCGTTCTGTTGCCCTGTCTTCCGCGGATCAGTCAATTCGCTGGCGGACCAGCCGCCTCCCAGGTCGCCGAACAACGACGCCGCATCGAGCAACCGTGTTTGCTGCACGTTCAACGCGGTCTGCTGAAGATTCAACTGCGTTGCCTGCGCCGTCGCGACCGTCGTGAAGTCCACCGTCCCCGCCTGGTATTCATTGCGCGCGATCTCGGTGCCGCGCGTCGCGTCGCGTACGGCACGCTCCAGCACCTCGGCTTGCTGCGCGAGGATGCGCAAGCCGGCGAGGTCGTTCTCCACACCCTGGAACGCCGTCAGGACGGTGCCGCGATAATTGGCCACGGCCGCTTCGTAAGACGCCTTTGCCGCGTCGACCTGCGCGCTGCGCTGGCCGCCGTCGAAAAGCGTTTCGCTCGCCTGCCCGCCCAACGACCACACATAGTTGCTGATGTGCAGCAGGCCGGCCAACGGCGACTGCGTGAACCCGTCCAGCGCGGATAGCGAAATCGTCGGGTAATACGCGGCGACGGCCACGCCGATCGCGGCATTCTGCGCCGCCATCTGACGCTCGGCGGCGGCAATGTCGGGCCGGCGCTCCAGCAGCGTGGACGGCACGCTGACGGGAATGGACGGCAGCGTCGGCAGCGTGGTGTTCGGGGGGATGTCCAGCTCTTCCGGATTCTTGCCGACCAGCACGGCGATCGCATGAACGTTTTGAGCCCGCGCGACGCCCAGCGCAATCAGACTCGATTGCGCCGACTCCAGTTGGGTCTGCGCGGTCACCAGATCGGAAGGCGGCACGGTGCCGGCCTTGTCCTGCTCGGCGACGACGCGCAACGATTGCTCGAACGCATCGACGGTGTGAGTGAGCAAGTCGATATTCGCATCCGTCACGCGCAGGTCGGTGACCGCGTTCGCCAGCGCGATCTGTTCGGAGAGCGTGGCGTTCGCGAGCGTCGCCTGACTGGCCTGCGCGGTGGCGGCGCTTTCCTCGATGTTGCGCCGCACGAGGCCCCACAGGTCGGGCGCCCAACTGGCGTTGGCTTCGAGCGAGCCGGCGTTGTTGATGCGCTGGAAGCTGCTCGCGCCCGCGCCGGCCAGTGCGCTGCTGTTGAAGTTGCCGGTCGACGAACGTGCGCGGGTCACCGATCCGGTCACGCCGATGGTCGGGAACAGGGCGCTGCGCGCAAGCCGCACTTCGGCGAGCGCCTCCTGGTAGTTCGCATAGTCCTGGCGCACGGTCTGATTCGATACCGACACGAGCGGCTCGAACTCGTTGATGAGCGGGTCGTTGAAGCCCGTCCACCAGTCGCCCTTCGGACGGTCGGCGGCGGGCTGCGCTTCGGTCCAGCCGGGCAGTTCCTTCCATGTGGCGGGCGTCGCGACAGGCGGGCGATGATAGTCGGGGCCGACCATGCAGCCGCCTGTCAACACAGTCGATAAGGCCAGCATCGCGCCGGCCAGTCGGGTGGGGGAGATCGTCTTCATCATGCGCTCGTATCGGGTGCTTCGCCGCGGCGATTCCACGGCAGGCGCGCTGACCATTTCGCGAGTCGCGCGCGCAGCCGGTCGAGGTACAGATAAATCACCGGCGTCGTGTACAACGTGAAAACCTGGCTCACGAGCAGCCCGCCCATGACCGTCACGCCGAGCGGCTGGCGCAGCGACGCGCCCTGGCCGATGCCGATCGCAAGCGGCACCGCGCCCAGCACGGCGGCCGCGGTCGTCATCATGATCGGGCGCAGCCGCACCACCGCGGCCTCGTGAATCGCATCGCGCGCGTTCATGCCGTCGTGGCGCTGTAACTGGATCGCGACATCGACCATCATGATGCCGTTTTTCTTGACGATGCCGATCAGCAGAATGATGCCGATCATCGCGATCACCGAAAAGGGCGTGCCGAAGATCAGCAAGGCGAGTGTCGCGCCGATGCCCGCCGACGGCAGCGTCGACAGAATCGTGAGCGGGTGCACCGTGTTTTCATACAGCACGCCGAGCACGAGATAGACCACCACCAGCGCGGCGAGAATCAGCAAGGGCACGGCGCCCATCGACTGCGCATACGCTTGCGCGGCGCCCGCGAACGCGCCGTGCACCGACGCGGGCATGCCGATGTCGCGCTCGGCCTGCGTGATGAGCTGGCCAGCCTCGCTGAGCGATCCGCCCGCCGGCAGATTGAACGAGATGGTGCCGGCCACGAGGCCGCTCTGGTGGTTCACCTGGGTCGCGGTGTGGCTGTTCGAGAAGGTCATCATCGCGGAGAGCGGGACCATGGTTTCGGCCGCGGTGCTGTCCGCGCTGCCGCTGGAATTGCCGCCCTTGCTGTTCGAGATGCTGTTGGTCTGCTGGTTCGCTTCGGCGTCGGCGTTCAGCGAGTTCGTATTTGCGCTGGTGCTCGACGCGCTGCTGACCGCCGCCGCCTGTTGCACGGCGCTGACGGTGGCACGCGACATCTGCGTCTGCTGTGTGCCGTTCGCGTTGCCGGCGGCCGTGCTGAGGTAGATCTGATTGAGCGCTTGCGGATACTGCCAGTAGGCCGGCGCGACTTCCATCACGACGAAGTACTGATTCAGCGGGTTGTAAATGGTCGACACGGTGCGCTGGCCGAAAGCGTCGTACAGCACGTTGTCGATCTGGTTCGGCTGGAATCCGTAACGCGTGGCGGTCGCGCGGCTGAAGTTCACGTAGGTCTGCAAGCCGTTTTGCTGCAGGTCCGAGTTCACGTCCTCCATCTTGCTACGGTATTTGCCGAGTTCAGTCACGAGTTTCGGCACCCACGTGAAGAGCGCGTTGGCATCGTCGCTGGTGAGCGTGTACTGGTATTCGGCAGCGGCCTGGCGTCCGCCGATCTGTAGATCCTGCTGCGCCTGCAGGAAGAGTCGCGCGCCCGAGACGGCGTTGAGTTTCGGCCGCAAGCGGTTGACCACCTCCGTCGCCGACAGATGGCGTTGCGCGAGCGGTTTGAGTTCGATGAACACGTTAGCGGTGTTCAACGCGCGTCCGCCGGTGAAGCCCGCGACCGACGCCACCGCCGGATCCTGCTTCACGATCGCCTGCAATTGCGCGAGCTTCTTTTCCATGGCGTTGAACGAGACGCTCTGGTCTGCGATGATCTGCCCGATCAGAATGCCAGTGTCCTGTTTTGGGAAGAACGTCGCGGATAGGAAGCGGGCCAGGAACACGTTGAGCACGAGCAGGCCGATCAGCAGCAGGACGACCACGAGTGCGTGGTCGAGCGCCGTCGAGAGCGAGCGGGAATACGCCTGTTTGAAGCGCTCGAACTGCGCCTCGACCCAGCGGGCCCAGCGCGATGGCGAATGCATTGCGCGCTCGCGGCTGAGCAGATAGGCGCACATGACCGGCGTGATGGTCAGCGAGATGAGCAGCGACAGCAGAATCGCGATCGAGAGCGTGACGGCGAACTCATGAAACAGCAGCCCGACAATGCCGGGCATCAGCAGGATCGGCAGAAACACGGCGATCAGCGAGAGACTCATCGAGATCACCGTGAAGCCGACTTCGGCGCTGCCGCGCAGCGCGGCTTCCTTCGGTTCGAGACCGGCTTCGAGATGACGCACGATGTTCTCCAGCACCACCACGGCGTCGTCGACCACGAAGCCGGTGCCGATCGTCAGCGCCATCAGCGAGAGGTTGTCGATGCTATAGCCGAGCAGATACATCGGACCGAAGGTGCCGACGATCGAAAGCGGCAGCGCGACCGCCGGAATCAGCGTGGCGCGCGGCGACAGCAGGAACACGAAGACCACGCCCACCACCAGCAGCACCGCGATGAACAGCGTGCGCTCGGTATCGGCCACCGAGGAGCGCACCGATTCCGAGCGATCGATAGCGACATTCACGTGAATCGTGCTCGGCAACGCGGCTTCAATGATCGGCAGGCGCGCGCGGATCTGCCCGACCGTCTGCACCACGTTGCTGCCCGGCGTCGGATAGACGATCACGAGCACGGCCGACTTGCCGTTGTAGAGCCCGGCATTGCGGATATTCTCGTTCGAGTCGCGCACCTGGGCGACGTCGCGCAGCAACACGGGCGCGCCGTCGCGATAGGCGATCACCACGTCGCGATACGGCGCGGCCTTGCTGATCTGATCGTTCGACGTCACCACGTAGCGCTGCTCGCCCTGGTCGATATGCCCTTTCGCGCTGTTCGCGTTCGCCGCGCCGATCGCCGCGCGCACGTCTTCGAGGCCGATGCCGTAACTGTTCAGCTTGCCCGGCTCCAGCTCGACGCGCACCGAGGGCAAGGCGCCGCCGCCGAGCGTGATCTGCCCGACGCCGTCGATCTGCGACAACTGCTGCTGGATCACCGAATCGGCGGAGTCGTAGAGCTGCGCCTTTGTCAGCGTGTCGGAGGTCAGCGCGAGCACCATGATCGGCGCGCCGGCCGGGTTGTACTGGCGATACGTCGGATTGCTGCGCAGCGTGGTCGGCAGATCGGCGCGCGCGGCCTGGATGGCGGCCTGCACGTCGCGCGCCGCGCCGTTGATATCGCGGTTCAGGCCGAACACGACGATGATCAGCGACGAGCCCACGTAACTGATCGAGGTCAGCTGGCTCACATCGGCGATGGTGGCGAGGCGCCGCTCCAGCGGCTCGGCGACGGTGGCGGCCATGATTTCCGGACTAGCGCCCGCCATGTTCGCCTGCAACGCGATCACCGGAAAGGCGATGTTCGGCAACGGCGCAACCGGCAGGCGGAAATACGCGAGCGCGCCCGAGATCAGGATCGCGACCGCCAGCAGCGCGGTCGCGACCGGGCGCCGGATGAAGAGCGCCGAGATGTTCACGGTGCATTCTCCGGCGGCGCGGCGGCGCCGTCATTCGCGGCGCGGCGCCGGTTCTTCACGCGCTGCGCGGCGCGGTCGAAGAACAGATAGATCACTGGCGTGGTGAAGAGCGTCAGCACCTGGCTGAGCGTGAGTCCGCCGATGATCGCGAGACCGAGCGGCCGGCGCAGTTCCGAGCCGGTGCCGGTGCCGAGCAGCATCGGCAGCGCGCCGAGCATGGCGGCGAGCGTGGTCATCAGGATCGGCCGGAAGCGCAGCAGCGACGCTTCGAAGATCGCTTCACGCGCAGGCTTGCCATGCACGCGCTCCGCCTCGAGCGCGAAGTCGACCATCATGATCGCGTTCTTCTTGACGATGCCGATCAGGAGCACGATGCCGATGATGCCGATCACGTCGAGATCGCTGCCCGCGATCATCAACGCCAGCAGCGCGCCGATGCCGGCCGACGGCAGCGTCGAGAGAATCGTCACCGGGTGGATGTAGCTTTCGTACAGCACGCCGAGCACGATATACACCGCGACCAGCGCGGCGATCAGCAGATACACCTCGCTGGAAAGCGAATCTTCGAACGCCTGGGCCGCGCCCTGGAACGATGTCGTGATCGACGGCGGCAGGTCCACCGCGTGCTCGGCGTCGCGGATCTGCGCCACGGCGGCGCTCAGCGACGCGTCCTGCGCGAGGTTGAACGAGATCGTGACCGCCGGGAACTGCGCGAGGTGGCTGATCAAAAGCGGCGATTGCGTGATGCTGATCTTCGCGATGCCCGACAGTGGCACCTGGCCGGTGCTGCTGGTCTGGCTCGGCAAGTACAGATTGCCGATCGATTGCACGGTGGGTATCGTCTCCGGCTTTGCCACGAGAATCACGCGGTACTGATCGGACTGCTGGAAGATGGTCGAGACGATGCGCTGGCCGAGCGCGTCGTACAGCGCGTTGTCGATCGTGGCCGCCGTGATGCCGTAGCGCGCGGCAAGCTGCCGGTTCACTTCGACGTTCACGCTCAGGCCGTTGGTGTTCAGATCGCTCGTGACGTCCGTGATGGCGGGAATCTGCTTCATGCGCGCAATCAATGCGGGCACGTATTGATCGAAGGCCTGCTGGTTCGGCCCGCGCAGCACGAAGTTGTACTGGTTGCGCGAGATCGACGTGTCGAGCGTCAGATCCTGCTCGGGTTGTAGATAAAGGCGGATGCCGGGCACGTCGGCGACTTCCTGCTGGATGCGGCGGCCGATTTCCTCGGCCGTGAGCGAGCGGTCGTCGCGCGGGCGCAGATTGATCAGGAACCGGCCGTTGTTCAGCGTCGGATTGGTGCCGTCGATGCCGACGTACGAGGTCAGCGACACCACGTCGGGATCCTTCAGAATCGCGTCGGCGAGCGCGCTTTGACGCCGGACCATGGCAGTGTACGAAACCGAGTTGTCGGCCACGCTGATGCCCTGAATCACGCCGACGTCCTGCACCGGGAATAGTCCTTTCGGAATCACGATGTACAGGATCGCCGTGAGCGCGACGGTAATGAGCGCGACCACCAGCGTCAGCGTCTGGTGATCGAGCACCCAGCGCAGGCCGCGTTCATACGCGGCGAGCGTCTTGTCGAACAGGCCCTCGCTGAACCGCTCGAAGCGGCTCGGATGGCGTTGCGCCTGCGCGCGCAACAGACGCGCGCACATCATCGGCACGACGGTCAGCGAGACCACCGCCGAAATCACGATCGTCACCGCGAGCGTGATCGCGAATTCGCTGAAGAGCCGGCCGATCACGCCGCCCATGAACAGCAGTGGAATCAGCACGGCGATCAGCGAGACGGTCAGCGACAAGATCGTGAAGCCGATCTGCCCGGCGCCTTCGAGCGCGGCTTCGAGCGGCGTCTTGCCTTCCTCCAGATAGCGCACGATGTTCTCGATCATCACGATCGAGTCGTCGACGACGAAGCCCGTCGCGATGATCAGCGCCATCAGCGAGAGGTTGTCGATCGAATAGTTGAGCTGGTACATCACGGCGAGCGTGCCGATCAGCGAGACCGGCACGGAGATGCTCGGAATGATGGTGGCGGGCACGTTGCGCAGGAACACGAAAATCACCAGCACGACCAGCACGACGGCGAGCACGAGTTCGAACGCGGCATCCGAGACCGATGAGCGGATCACGCCGGTGGTGTTCGCCACCACCGTGACCTGCAGGCCGGCGGGCAGCGTCGATTCGAGCGCCGGCAGCTGCTTCATGATCTGGTTGACGGTGGCGATCACGTTCGCGCCCGGCTGACGCTGCACGTTCAGCACGATGGCCGGCGTGCGGCCGTACCACGCGCCGCGTCCCACGTCCTGCGCGGCCTGGCTCACGCGCGCGACATCGCGCAGATACACGGGCGCGCCGTTCTGATACGCGATCACGGTGGCCAGATAATCCTGTGGATCGACGATCTGGTCGTTCGCGTTGATCGTGTAGTCGAGCTCTGGCCCGTCGAAGTTACCTTTCGGCTGGCTGACGTTGACGTTCGCGAGCAGGGTGCGCAGATCGTCGAGATTGAGGCCGTAGGCGGCGAGCTTTTGCGGGTCCGCTTCGACGCGCACGGCCGGCACGTTGCCGCCTGCGGTCGTCACGAGGCCGACGCCGGGGACCTCGGAAATCTTGGTGGCGAGGCGATTGTTGGCCGTGTCCTGCAACTGCGTCAGCGACATCGACTTCGAGGTGACCGCAAGCGTGAGGATCGGCTGATCGGCCGGGTTGACCTTGGCATAGGTCGGCGGCGCGGGCAGGCCGGTGGGCAGGAAGCTGTTGGCGGCGTTGATCGCCTGCTGCACGTTCTGCTCGGCGATGTCGAGGTTCAGCGAGAGATCGAATTGCAGTGTGATGACCGACGCGCCTTCCGAACTGTAAGACACCATTTGCTGCAAGCCCGGAATCTCGCCGAGCTGGACCTCGAGCGGCGCGGTGACGGTGGTCGCCATCACGTTCGGGCTCGCGCCCGGATAGAAGGTCTGAACCTGGATGGTCGGATAGTCGACGTCGGGCAGCGACGAGACCGGCAGGAAGCGCACCGCGACCAGCCCGACGAGCACGAGCGCGACCATCAGCAGCGACGTCGCTACGGGTCTCAGGATGAACAAGCGGGAGAAGTTCATCGACGGGGCGGCGTGTTATGAGGCCGTGGACGCCGTGTCGGGCGCGGACGCCGGACGTGTGCGCCGCGCGGTGGACGCGGACCCGGGCGCCGCCGGCGTCGCAGCCGAAGCGCCCGCGGCACCCGAAGCCGGCCGCGTCGCGGACGCCTTGATCTTCACGCCGTCGCTCAAGCGGTCCATGCCGTCGGTGACGACCACGTTGCCCGCGGCGAGCCCCGAGGTGATCACCGTATGCTGGCCGTCGCCCGGTCCGAGCGTAACCTTGCGCACCGATACCGTGTTGTCGGCGTTGACGAGATACACATAGTCGCCGGGCGCGCCGCTCTGCACCGCGGGTGTCGGCACCAGCACCGCGTTTTGCAGCGTATCGACCAGCAGCTTGACGTTGACGAACTCGTTGGGGAAGAGCGCCTCGTCATCGTTGGGGACGGTTGCGCGCAGCGTGACGGTGCCGGTCGCGGTCGCCATCTGGTTGTTGATCGCGTACAGCGTGCCAGTGGCGATTTGCCGGGAATTGTCGCTGCTGAATACGGCGACAGGTAGCTGCGCGCCGGCGTTGATGCGCTGCAACACCTTGTCGAGCGCGGTTTGCGGCACGGTGAATTCGACGGTGGTCGGCTTCATCGTCGTGATCACCGCAATGCCCGGTTGGCTCGACGCGGTCACGTAGTTGCCCGGATCGACGAGGCGCAGTCCGACCCGCCCCGACACCGGCGCGGTGATATGGCAGTAGAGCAGGTCGAGAACGAATTGCGCGACGTTGGCTTCGTCGGCTTTGACCGCCGCTTCGTCCTGCTGGACGAGAAACTGCTGATCCGCATAGGTCTGCTCGGCGATCGACTTGCGTTCGTTGAGTTGCGTAAAGCGCGCGAGATCGGCGCGCGCCTGGGCGAGCGCCGCTTTGTCCTTGGCGAGTTGCGCCTCGGCTTGCCGCTTGCTGATTTCGTATTGGCGCGAGTCGATCTGCGCGAGGAATTGCCCTTTCTCGACGTCCTGACCTTCGCGATAGCCGACGGCGGTCAGGTAGCCGCTCAGTTGCGGCAGCACGGTCACGGTGGCGACCGGCGTCACGGTGCCCAGTTCGCTCAGCGTCTCCGGCATCGGTCCCGTGGTGGCGGCGGCGACCGTCACGACCTGGGGTGCCACGCCGGGCTTGGGCGCCTTCGAGCGCAACAGATGAAACACCACCAGCGCGATCAGCGCGAGCACCACGAGCGCCAGCACGATACGGCCGCGCCGCGGACGCTTGACCGGGATTGACGACACTTCGCTCATGACGGTCTCCCGCCGGATCCGTGGCACCCGGCGACCGCCGTCGAGGAACGGCCCGGCCAATTGCTGTCGAAGAGCGTCATACGAACTCCCAGGATGGGGCATCGCCGTCGCCGGCGACAGGAATCCAGACAATCACTAGCAGAGTCTATCCGACTGTGGAGCTAGTTCTCACGACAGTACCTTGACGGGCGTTTCGATTTGTTACGGTCGGCCAGGCCGTGGCGCCTTACCGTCTGTCCAGGCGCGAGCGCGAGCATACGGAAAAAAGTAGCGGCGACGCGGGACGTCGTCGGGCACCAGCGAAGCACGCGCGCCGTGCCGACATGTAACCACGTAACTTGGCGCAACAGAACCGTAGCCTGAATGTCGGACTCGCGAACTAGCATCACGGCATTGTCCAGTCTCAACCGACGAGGTAACCGATGCTGAGCCATCATGAACTCGCGACACTGCTGCGTCTCGCGGACACCGAGCGGCGTCCGGAGGCGATCGATCCCGACGTGCTCGCCCTGAGCCGATACGATCTGATCGAAATCGACCGGCGCGAGGAGGGCGTGATAGTGGGCGGCACGTCGACGCTGCGGTTGACGAGCCGGGGCCGTGAACTCGTGCGCCGGCTGTTCGGTGGTGGCGACCGCGACGGCGCGTGAACGGAGTCCCTTGCGCCGTCGCGTGCGTCCCGCATCACATGAGATCGGGACGCGGAGCGGGCGTGCGTCTGATCTGCCGCGCCAGCGTGTCGCGATAGATGCCCGGCACGGCGGCCAGCTCGGCCGGCGTGCCTTGCTGAACGACACGGCCGCGGTTGAGCACCACGATCCGGTCGAAGGACTGCAACGTCGACAGCCGGTGAGCGATCGCGACGACGGTGCGATGCTTCATGAGCCGTTCGAGCGCCGCCTGAATGGCGATCTCCGATGCGGTATCGAGCGCCGACGTCGCTTCGTCGAGCAGCAGGATGGGCGAGTCTTTCAGAATGGCCCGGGCGATCGCGATGCGCTGGCGCTGTCCGCCAGAGAGTTTGGTGCCGCGGTCGCCCGCGACGGTGTTGAGCCCTTCGGGCATCGCGTTGATGAAATCGAGGCAATAGGCGTCCTCGCACGCGCGGCGCACGTCGGCCTCGCTCGCGTCGGGACAGCCGTAGCGGATGTTGTCCAGCAGCGAGCGGTGAAACAGGGAAGCGTCCTGCGGCACGACCGAGATGGCGCCTTGCAAGCTTTGCAACGTGACATGCGCAATGTCCTGGCCCGAAATCCGCACGTACCCGGAGCCAGGCTCGTAGAAGTGCTGCAGGAGCGCGAGGATGGTCGATTTTCCCGCCCCCGAGGGGCCGACGAGACCGACGCGCTCGCCCGCGCCGATATGCAGGTTCAGACCGCTCAATACCGGGCGGCGCCCCGGATACGCGAACGTCACGTCTTCGAAGTCCACGGTGGCGCGCCGGACTTCGAGCGCCGCCGCCCTGGTCGGCTCGGGCATGGCGTGCGGGATCAGCAGTGTCTGCGACGCTTCGCCAAGCCGGGCGACATGCTGGGTCAGGTCGACGAACGCCACGGCAATATCGCGCGAGCCGTGCAGGATCGAGAAACCGAGTGAGCCGACCAGAACGACGTCGCCGGTGGTCGCACGGCCGACGCTCCACAGCCACACGGTCCACCCGAGCACGCAAGTCGACAGAATGCAGGTGGCGAACGCGTGCAACAGGCGCAGTTTCTCGAGATAGAGCAGGCTGCGCTTGCGGGCATCGCCTTCGGCGGCGAGCAGCGCGTCGAAGCGCCCCCGCTCCATCACCACGGCGCAGAAGGCGCGGACCAGCCCCATATTGCCGATGACGTCCACGAGTTCGCCGTCGACCGAGGCAGCCTGCGCGGCGAACGCCTCGTGCCGGGCGGTGCCTTTGCGCGCCAGCAGGAACAGGCAGAAAGCCAGCCCGACCGAAATCGCGACCAGCGTGAGGCTCATGGGAATGCTGACCACGCCGACCATGACGATCGCCCCGACCACGGTCAGGCACGGCGGAAAGGCCGTCCACGCCACCGTGTTTTCGATCACGTACACCGCGTTGGCCGTCGCCGATATCCGGCTCGACAGGACGCCGGGTTGCTTGTCGGCGAAGAAGGTCGGGGCGTGCACGGTGAGATAGTCGAACATCTCGCGCCGGATGTCGCCTGTCACCGCCACGAACGTGCGCGCCGAGATCCATCCGGCAATGCGCCAGAAGAGATTGTCGGCGAGGATCAGCGCGACGAGCACGGCAAACGCGTGAATCACCTGTTGCGGATGGGCGCGGCCGCCCGGCAACGCGTCGATCAGATTGCGGATCCCATATTGCGATGCGAGTGCACAGCCGACCGCTGCCACGACGCTGGCCAGCACGATGGCGTGCGCCAGCTTGCGACGGGCTACGTAGCGCCAGATCAGCCGGATGGGCCGCCCGGCGTATCGCGACAGCACGCGGGACTGCCGCCGCCTGCGCACGCGCCCGGCCCGGCCGGTATCGCCATCGTTGGTCAATTCCATGACACCGCTTCCCCTTGGTGGAAGGAGTCGGGCGTCCATGCTGTGCCACCCCGACGGGCAGCCGACAGTCGAGAAGTCCGGTTCCGGCAGCACGCAAGCGGCGTGCCTTCGCAAGCAGCGAGCCGGTCTGACCGGCGGCGATGCATATTGGGTAAGGGCGTGCGGTGTTTCCCCCGGTTTTTGTCTGACGCGATACCCTATACTTCCAAACTCCAAATCGGTTCGGCGCTTGTCACCGGCAAGCCGTTTTTATCATCCGCAACGTGGGCTCCGTGCAATGTCGACCCGCCGCCATCCGCTGGGAATGCGATGAGTGACCCTATGCAGCCGCCGTTTTCCATTCTCTTCGTCGACGACGACGAGATGTCGCGCAACCACTTCGCGCGCGCGATGAGTGCCGATTACAAAGTGTATGTCGCCCAAAGCGCCGACGAGGCGATGACGGTGCTAGGCAAGCACGCTTCGGAAATTGCGGTGCTGGTGACGGACTTCCGCATGCCGGGCCGCGACGGCGACGATCTGTTGCGCCAGGTGGCGCAGGAGTATCCGCAAATCGTGCGCATTCTCGTGACCGCCTATGCGGACAAGGACATGCTGCTGCAAACGGTCAATACGGGCGACGTGTTCCGCATTATCGAAAAGCCGCTGCGAACGGACATGGTGCGCGAGGTTCTGCAACTGGCAACCGCGCGCTATACGGAGCGGGAAACGCGTCAACAGCGGCTGCTGGCAATGGACGAGACGCTCGCTTTTCTCGCCCACGAGCTGAATACGCCGTTGGCGACGATCTCGCTGTTCGCGCGCTCCGTCGAGAACGACGTGGCCGAGCAATACGACCCGGAGCGTCAACGGGAGATCGGCCTCGCGGCAAAGTCGATGCTGAACAACGCCCAGTATTGCCTGACGCTGATCTCGTCTTTCTGGGCGACGGTGCACAAGAGCGGCGGCCAGAAGTCCGCCTCGGGCGGTGGCACGCGCGCGGTCAGAGCGACGCGGTTGATCGCCACGCTGCTCGACACCTATCCGTTTGTCGCGTCGCAGCGCGATTGGGTGAAGGTCGACGTGGAAGGGGATTTTGTCGTGCACGCCATGCCCAATTGCGTGGCGCTCGTGCTGTCTTCACTGCTGTCCAACGCGCTGCGCGCGCTCGACGGCACCAGCGCGCCTTCGTTGCGCCTCGAAGTGGTGGCTTTCCCTGAACCGGAGATCCGCATTCGCGACAATGGCCCGGGAATCGCGCCAGAGGTCAAAGCACGTTTGCTGCAGGATCCGGTCACCACTTACGCCGGCGCCGGCGGCCACGGCATGGGCATGATCTTCTGCAACCGCATTATGCAATCGTTCGGCGGCTGCCTGCGGATCGAATCCACGGTCGGTGCGGGGACCACGGTGACCATGGGCTTTCCCAGTTTCAATAGCCACATGCACACCGCTGACGACGAAGAACCGTCCGACAGTCAGGTGGCCTCGCGATGAAATCGAATGGCCTGGATGGCCGCTTGTGTCACCGCTTGCATCACCACTAGTCGCTCAGAAAATCCCGATGATCGCGGCGTGCCTTGGCCGTGGCGAAATACGTCTGCAACGCATCGGTTGAACGCTCGCTCAAGATACAGATGCGCGCGAGCCAGTCGGTTTCCACCGGCCATTCGCCTTCCACCACGCGCGGATAGATTTGCCGCGCGAACTGATGCAGCGCTCTTGCGCCGATATTGCCGCTGACGCCCAGCAGGAGGTGCAGCGCGCCGTGCGTCGATTCGAGGTCGACAGCCGCGACACTGGCCGCCAGCCGGGCCACGAGCTGGCGAATCTGCTCGATGCCTTTGAGGAACGATTCGTCGAGCAGATCGAGCGACGCCAGTTCTTCGAGGTGTTTCTCGTCGAGCAGTTCGCTTTCGCTCACGATCGGCAGCTTGCCCGCCGGCATGGCCGGTGGCGTCGGCGGTAGACCGGCTTCCGTCGGCGCGTTCGAGCCACGTTGCCGTGCAAACTGTCTCGCAAGGCACGCATAGAGAGAACTGGCTTGCACGGGTTTGATCATGACTTCGTTCATGCCCACTGCCAGACAGGTCTGGACCGCCTTGATATCGGACTGGCTGGTCAATGCGATGATCGGCAGGGCGGCGTACGAATCGGCACGGGCGCGAATCGATGCGGTCGTTTCCAGGCCGCCCATTCCCGGCATATTCATATCCATGACGATCGCGTCGATCACGCCGTCCGCCTGCAGATGCGCGAGCACGGCCTGCCCATGCTCGGCCTCGACGACGCTCGCGCCGCATCGCTCCAGATAGGCTTTGGCCACCAGCCGGCTGTAGGTGTCGTCGTCCGCGACCAGGATCGATTTGCCGGAGAACGCGTCGGATTTCTGGCTCAAGTGGTGCCGGTTGCCGTTTTCGAAAAGCGCCTGGAGCGTCGTGATCAATTCGAGCACGCTGCAGGATTTGCTGATGATTTCGTCCATGCCGGCTCGGCGGGCGAGCACGCGCACCACCGTGCCGGGCTCGGCCGTATAGGCGGCGATCAGGACATTCCAGCTCGGATAATCGTGACCGGCGCGAATTCTCTCGGCGGTCGCGTAGCCATCCAGAACCGGCATGTTGATGTCCATCAACACGAGGTCGTAAGGGGCCGATTCCCGAAGCACGCTCAACGCGATCGCGCCGTTTTCCGCTTCACTCAGGTATGCGCCCACTTTCGACAGCGCACGGCAGGCTCGCGCGCGCTGACCCGCGTCGTCGTCCACGATGAGAATGCGCTTGTCTTTGAAGACCGGCGTGGCGCGTTCGAAAATCTGCCGCTCGTGGTCCACGATTTCGCTCTTCGGGACGACGGGAAACTGCAGCGTGAATTCCGTGAATTTGCCGACTTCCGAACGGCAACTGATGCTGCCGCCGAAGGCGCGCATCGCGCGCTGGCAATAGGCGAGTCCGAGTCCTGTGCCGTCCGAATTGCCCGCTGTACGGAAGGGCTCGAACAGATGCGACAGCATGTCGGGCGCAATGCCGGGACCGGTGTCGCGAACCATGACCGACTGCTGCTCGATCGTCAGCGTGAGCGTGGCCGCCGGGTGCGTAGCGATGTGATGCAGCGCGTTCTTGATCAGGTTGAACAGGGTGAACAGATAGACGGTTTCGTCGACCTTGAAGGTGAAGTCTTCCCGCACCACGAGCCTGACCTTGTCGCGCTCCTTCTCGTCGCCGAAGCCGTATTCTTCCAGCGCCTTACGCGTGGTGCTCGTCGCACTCAGATACGTGAGGTAATCCGGGCGAATGGGTTTGGCGCTGACTTCGTCGAGCGTCATGGCGATGATGCGCAGGCCACGCTCGATCGACAACTGCCCTTGAGCGAGATGGCGATAAAGCCCCGCGGCGCTCTCGGCACTGTCGTGGCTATCGTGCCTGTCGTGTGTGAGTGCCAGCGGCCGGTTGGAGCCCATTGTCGCGGGCAGGGCTTCTTCCACGCGATCCAGCACGTAGCGCAACTGGCTGAGAGGGTTGCGCATTTCATGAGCGATCGAACCGGCAAGGGCCTGCAACGCACGGTTCTTTTCGACGAAGATGCGCCCTTTGCTGATCGCATGGCTGAAGGCCATGCTGCACAGAACGACGACCGGCAGCAAGGCGAGATTCGATTGATCGGCGGCGGTCACGACAATCGGAACCGGCGAACTGATCACCGCGGCGAGCGCCCCGGAGAATACGCCGATGCCGATGCAGCCCATCAGCAAAAGCGGATTGTCGATGCACAGCGCCATGATGAAGATCATCATGACCTCGGTCATCATCCACATGGTGGAGAATGCATTTCTGATCGCGAGAAAAGTGCAAACGAATGGCAGTACGTAGATCAGGCAGCAATGCCAATAGATCAGCAGGTAATGGTTGAACCGCTTCGGCCAATGCGCCTGGAAAATCAACGGAATGCAGACGAGCGCCGCACTCAGTCGAAGGGAGAGATTGTCGTAAGGTTGCGGCAGGACATAGGTCCAGACTACGTAGTAGATGGGGTGGCACAGGAGGCCCAGTGCGCCGCCCCATCGTATTGCAAACCGGCTTCGTTCCAGCACGTCCCGCATGCTCTCGCGCGGTATTACCATCAGGCCTCCAATGACGTTTACGAGCCCATCAATTCTCGCTTGCCGCGAAGTTGTGCATCCAGTTCGATCGGCGAGCCGTTTTTCCCATGGAAAGGGCCGACCGCAAAGCCGTACTTCTTCAGCAGGCTGTGCGTGTAGGAGACGGACCACACGGGCGGGCTGCCGATGATGAAGTCGGACGCAATGCCTTCCTGCCAGGCGGAGTAGCCTTCGGCGAAACAGGTATAGCAATCGCGCGTGGTCGGCAGCCGGAACGGGAAGGTGGTGTTGAGTCCGGCCGGGCCACGGGCGAAGCACTCAATATATAGCGTATGACCGCGTGACGCGAGTTCAGCCTCGACGCTCGCCGCCCGGGGGTGCGAGTCGTCGATCCAGAACTGCGCGCGCTTGAGATCGGCTGCGGTGAGGTAGGGCACGCTGGTGCTGCTCGCCAGAATGGCGCCGTCGAAGTCCGGCAAGGGGGTGTTCGGACTGAACGTGTGCACGGAAACCCGCGTTTTGCCGAGCAGGTCCGACGCCATCAACTCCTTGGCTTGCTCCGTGAGCAGGTTCACCTTGTCCGGCAGATCGATCAGAACAAGCTCGCGCGGTGCATCTTTGTAGAGCGCGTATTTGGCCACCGTCGTGCCGAGCCGGCCGGCCGCACCGAATAGAGCAAGCTTGGTCTTGCCGAACTCGAGGTCGAGTTCATTGCAGCAGTGCATGGCCCAGTCTTTCAGCATCGCCGCGGTGGCGGCGTGACCCGTGGTGATATGCGGCGGCTTGGTATCGCGCGGCAGTGCGCCGTAGTTGCAGGCGTATGGCGTGGAGGCGCCCATTGCCACCATGTTCAGGCCCGCTTGTCTTGCCAGCTCCAGTGCCGGAAAAAATTGCGTCTCGCGGAATCGCTTGATGCCGCGCGGGCTGCCGAGCCATAGCTCGAGCGGAACCGGACAGGCTATATTGGCCCCGATGATCTGGGAGCCCGAATAGATCGGTGAGGCAATGAAAGGCTTGGTGTTCCAAAGCTCTTCTTCGAAAGACGCGTTTCGGTGCTTCACATTGTGAAATGAAAACGAAAGTGTCTCCCAGTCGGTAGCGTGAAATAAAAACCCGACACCGCCTTGGCCGGCAGGCAGGTTGTCCCGGATCTCGTCCGGGCTGATGGTGTGTTTAAGTGCCAAGGGGGCGCCCGTTTGAAGTTGACGAACCCCGGTTTGCTCTTCGGAATAGGCCATTACTTCGTGGTGAACAGAAGTTCTCATTTGATTTTCCCTTTGATTGAATCTCACGCTGAACAGTTAGCGCGACAAAGCCGACCGGCGTGTTGGATGGTCGACCCTTCAACTCTAGAGAAAACTGATGCGATGTGCCCGTCTGTTGGTTCGCATTGCCGAGAATGGGGGGCGTCGCGCGATCAGGTCGAACACGGTTGCGTGTGCATTCGAGTTCTTGACGGGTCGGCCGAGCGCCGCTGCCGGCAAGCCAGGCAAGCACCCGGCCGTGTCTTGCATGGCAGCGCTTCGATCTGGCAGATGTTTCTAATGAGAAGATGGGTTGACCAGACGGGGCGCTGAAATCAAAATCTTTCCATTGGAAAATTTTAAGCGGGCGTATGAATGAACGTTTGAAAATGAATGGCTACCGCGCCAACCCGGCGCCGATCGATTTCGAAGTCGACTGCGGCCCGCTGCCTGTGCGCGGCGAGTTGCCCTCCAGACTGGCGGGCGTGCTGGTCCGTAACGGCCCGAACCCGCTTCGTCCCGATCCGGCGCAGCACTGGTTTGCGGGGCATGGGATGGTCCATTGCTTCGAGTTCGCGAACGGCGGCGTGACGTACCGGAACCGCTGGGTACGCACGCAGCGCTGGCTTGCCGAACGGGCGAGTGTGGCCGTCGACGTCGGCGCTTTCGGCGCGCGGCCGCAGCAACGATGGAAATCCGCACCGCGTGCGGAACGGTTTTCATGGCAACTGGGTGACGGCGCGCAAATAGCCCGCGTGAACGGCGCGTTACGCCGGAGCACGAGCTAGTTGATCCACCCGCATTGGCAACGTTTGCACGAGCCACGCATTCCAGCGTGGGCGGGAACACGCGCTTCAAATCCTCCATTCGTGCGGCGTGCTGGACGAATACCAGCGCGCCGGATCCGCATGCGTTTCCACGACGTTGATGCGGTGTTCCAGATCGACCAGATCGACCGACGACGCCAGATAGGACTCGCGTTCGTGGTCCTCGGTGGTGATCAGCAAGGCGCTCAGTTTCCTGGCAAGTTCAGCAAACATGATTTTCTCCAGTCCGTGTTGCAACAGGCCGTTTCGGTCCGGCTGTGGGAGCCGGCGTTGCCCGTCGATGGAATGAAGCTTAGGCGCGAAGAATGAGCTGGAAATGAGCGCTCGAAACCGGCGATTAACGCCTTGGCAATGTGCGAATTTCGAACGGACACCCGGCTAATTTCCCCCTCATTCTGCGTGACCACAATGCAGTCATTCGATGCAGCCAACCGACTCGCACCGATCGACAAGGGGAACAGAAAATGAAAGTCATTCGCCATCTGGTAGTCGCTGCGGCGCTCGGTGTCGGCCTGGTGAGTTGCGCCGAAGCGCATGTGTTCGTCGGCGTGGGCGTAGGTGTAGGCGCGCCGGCGTTTCCGATGGTGCCGGTAGTGCCGGCTTACGTGCCGCCGCCGGTCTACTACGCAGCGCCGCCACCTCCGCCGGTGTACACGGCGCCTGTCGTGATTGGGTACTACGGGCATCCGCAGTATCCGCGCTATTACGGCGGGTGGGGTTACGGCTATGGCTACTGGCGCCGTTGAGGCGCGTGCCTGAACCGGCAGTACCACGAACCAACAATCAACGATCAAGAGGAATATCAGTCATGAAGCAACGTCAACTGGCTTTTGTCGCCGCTACCGCGCTGGCGCTTTCACTCGTATCCGGCTGTGCGGTCGCCGACGATGGTTACGGCTACGGCTACTACATGAGCCGTCATCCGAACATCGAAGCCGCGGATTTCAACGCGCAGCAGGCGATCGAGCGGATGCGCGCTGCACAGCGCGCCAACGGCTACGACATGGGCGGCCATGCAGGCCGGGCGATCGCCTTGATGCAGCAGGCTCGCGCCGAGATGCAGGTCTCCGCCGAAATGGCGACGCGTTGAGCGCGTCGACTACCTGGACAAGCGGGGCACATGCACGTCGAATCCGCGATGAATTCACGACGAACAGCCCCGCTCGCATCGCGCGAGCCGCGCTGACCACGGCGTCCGCGGCCGTTTCTTTCCGATCAGATCATCATGAACGTCCAGCAATCCCAAACCACTTCGACCGATGGCGTGCCGCTCGACACGCTTACGCGACCGCGTGCCGAAAGCTGGCAGGCCGCCTGGGTGCGACGCGCGATTCCGCTAGTGATGGCGCTGCACTTCAGTTCGAGCCGCCGCCCGGCGCCCGACGTGCAGGCGCTGCGTTTGCGCGCGCATCGCTACACTTTGCCTAGCCGGCTCGCCGCGGCATGCCTTTATCCGCGCGTGCGCCGTCACGCCGATGCCGAACTGAAGGGCGAATGGATTCGTCCGCCAGGCGCTTCACAGGAATCGGAAGAGACAGTGGTGCTGTACCTGCACGGCGGCGCGTACTACTTCGGCTCCCCCGCGACGCATCGTGCGTTGACCGTCGAACTGGCCCACTCGACGCAATCGGCGGTGTTCGCGCTGGACTACAGCCTCGCGCCCGAACATCCGTTTCCCGCCGCGCTGGAGGACACCTTGCGCGCCTATCGGGCGCTGCTGGCGCGCCGCATCGCGCCGAGTTCGATCGTGTTCGCCGGCGACTCGGCGGGCGCCGGGCTCGCGCTCGCCGCGCTGGTGGCGCTGCGCGACGCGGGCGAGCCGCTGCCCGCCGGGGCCGTGCTGTTCTCGCCTTGGGCGGACCTGACGACGATCTGGCGCGCGAGCCATAACGCGTTGTCGATGAACCGCACCGCGATGGAAGCGGCCGCCGACATGTATCTGCGCAACGTCAGGCGCTTCGAGCCGCTGGCGTCGCCCGCGCGCGCGAAGCTGCATGGCTTGCCGCCCATTCACGTGCAGACCAGTGACGCCGAGGCGTTGAGCACCGACGCGCGCGAGCTCGCGGCAAGACTGCAACGCGCAGGCAATGCAGTGGAGTTCGCACAATGGCATGCAATGCCGCACGCGTGGCAGTGCTTCGTGCCGTTCGTGCCGGAAGCGCGCGCGGCGCTGGCCGAGGCTTCGCGATTTATTTGCCGCTGCTGGGCGGGCGCGACCTTGCGATGAACGCGTTGATCGCGGCGGCGAGCGCCTGCGGGTATTGATACATCATCGCGTGGCCCGCCGAACGCACGACGAGCAGTTGCGCATGCGGAATCTGCTTGGCGAGCGCTTCCGAGTTCTGCTTCGGCAAGACCTGATCGTCGGCGCCCGTGAGGACCAGGGTAGCGAGGCGCACGTTCTTCAGCGCTGCTGCGGCGGCCTGGTCGCCGGCCCAGTCATGCAGCAGTGCGGACTGGCCTTCGGTCACCGTCGCCGAAATGGCCGGCGACTGGTAGCCGGCCGGCTGGAACATATTCTTACGGAAGCACCGTTGCGCTGCGTCCACCGCAGTGGGCGGAAACAGGACCCGCATGACGTCCATGAAGCTGGTGCCCGGCTTGCCGGACAGGGTGGCTTCGACGTCGGGCGTCACCGGCACGCCGAGCGACCCCGGCGCGGGCGCGCTCATGAGGACGATGCGCCGCACGGCGAGCGGCGGGTCGAACGCGAGTTGCTGGGCAATGGCGCCGCCCATCGACCAGCCGACGAAGGTGACGTCGGAGAGGTGCAGTGTGTCGATCAGCGCGGCGGCGTCGAGTGTCATGTCCCGTGCGGAAAAGCTGGATGCCGCCGGTTCGGAGCGGCCGATGCCGCGGTTGTCGAAGACGATCACTTCGTGCCGCCTGGCGAGATCGGTCAGAAAGGCGGCGTCCCATTCGGCCATCGTCGCGCGAAAGCCGGTTTGCAGCACGATCGGCGTGCCGCGGCCGAAGCGGTAGTACGCGATGTCGCCGTTCACCGTATGCGCGATCTGCTCACGAATCGATGGTTTGTGATCCGGGCGATCGGCAACGACCGGGCAGGCCTTTTCGTTCGCGTAGTGGACGGTTTTCGCTTCGACGAGCGCGGCCTGCGTGGCGCCGAATAACGCCAGCAGCGAAGTCGCCGCGATGAGACTGCGCAGGCGTGTCATGAAGCCGGTCCTTTGCCGGCTTCGCCGAGCATGACGGTCCAGCCGAGCCCTCGCACGTTGCGAATCACGGTGAGCCCGAACTTCTTGCGCACCGAATGAATCAGCACATCCACCGCGTTGCTTTCGACCTCTTTGCCCCAGCCGTACAAGCGGTCTTCGAGTTGTTCGCGCGACAGGATCGTGCCGGGGCGTTCGAGAAACGCGAGCATTAGCGCGAACTCGCGTGCGGAGAGTACGGTCGTGGTGCCGTTGCAGGTCAGCGTGCGTTTGTCGAGATCGAGGCTGAGCGATTCGTCGCCGAGACGCGACGACGCGTAGCCGGCCTTGCGGCGGATCACTGCACGGATGCGGGCGAGCAGTTCGGGGACGTCGAAAGGCTTGAGCAGGTAATCGTCGGCGCCGACATCGAGACCCTGTACGCGCGAATCGAGATCGTCGCGGGCGGTCAGGATCAACACCGGGACCGCGTTGCCGGCCGCGCGCGACGACTTCAGCAGCTCGATGCCGCTCATGCCGGGCAAGCCCAGATCGAGCAGCACGACAGTGTATTCGGCGTTGGCCATGGCGTCGCGCCCGGCGATGCCGTCCCTGACCCAGTCGACGCTATAGTCGGCGTCCTTGAGTGCACGCAGCAGACTTTGGCCAATCTGCAAATCGTCTTCAACGAGGAGAATTCTCATGATCGTCCTGTCGGCAGCAGTCAGGTTGTGCCTGGCTCGCAGCTCGCGGGGTGCGTGGCCGGGCCACGACAGGCGAGCGATTGAATGATAACCGACGCACGCGCGCCGGCATGATCCGCAGTGCCGATCTGGTCGAACGAGTGAGGGGGTTTGTGCGTGCCGACGCAAGCGTGGACGCAGGGCGATTCGAAGACTTTGCTGCGTGCGCAACGATGAGAGGCCGGGACTCGTGGCGTGCCGAAATCCTGCTGGCGCAGGTGGCGGATCGAGACGCCACATAACGCGGTGTGGCGGCTCGCTGTGTCGTCGTCAATAAGCGCCGGCCATGGCGAGCAGATAGAACGGCAGCAGATCTTCGTTCGATGGCGGCGGCTCCAGCGGTGCGCCGGCTGCGTCAGCGGTTGCGTTGGCGGTGTCGTCGGACTGGGTGGAAAGGGCGGTTTGCGTGTCCATGATGCTAATCCTCGTGATGATCGAACCGCATCTGCGGAGAGCCGAAGGGGTCTTTCCGTGCGGGATAGAGTCATCGTGAGCCTCGTGAATTAGCGTGAAATTAGTCGATGTTCCGAGCCCTGCGATGGTGGAGCGCAGGGCCGCCAAACGCCATTGCTAGCGCGATGCCTGCCCGGCCGCGTGCTGTTCCGGATACCACGACGTGAACTTGACCGCGGCGACCAGCGCGGCCACGGTCGCCATCACGCCCACCGAATGGGGCAGCGCCGGCGCATAAACCATCTCGATGTCCGCGAGCACCAGCATGCCGAACGCGAGCGCCCAGGCGGCGCTGATCACATAGTTGACGTGGATGAAACGCTCGCTGTTCCACTGCTCGCGATCGACGGTCTCGCGTGCGTATTGCAGCGTGAATGGCCGCCGCAATGCGATCGACGCCAGCACGATCAGCGCAAGCCCTGCATCGACACGCAGCCGTACCGCGGCGATCGACCAGTGCACGTCACTGGTCAGCGCATAGATGGCCAGCGCCCCAAATAGCAGGACGGTGCAGGCTTCCAGCAGCTTGACGTGGCGGGCCGGACTTACGAGATCGCGCACCAGCAGCGCGGCGGCGACGAGCGCACCGGCAAGCAGTCCCGCCTGCGCGCCGGCAAGGCGTTCGATCACCGCAAAGGCTAGAAACGGGGCAAAGCTCGGCAAGAGATTCATCGTGGACTCCAGAGTTGGGGGAGGTTCGCGTGATGGCAGCCGGCCGTGCGTTTCGCGTAACGCGGACTACGCATGACGGCCATGCGAAGCCAAATGCCGTTATGTTTACAGTGGAAAGATATTGCCTAAATTTTCAGCGCAAGTCAAGTGGAGATGATTGGCAGCCAATGTCATTCGTTCGCCGGGCAAATCACCTCGACGTCGACGCCGATCGACCCGCGGACGAGCGTCGTCCGAGTGCTCACTTTCACCTAACTCTCGAAGCCGATCATGCGTCCTGCAGCACACGAAAACGACGCTTATCGAAAACCACCAGGGTGAAGGAGAATCATCATGTCAACACTTCGTTCAGCATTGGCCGTCGCCGTCATGGCCGCGTCCGCTCTTGCGGTGAATACCGCTCACGCCGCCGAGGGCTGCGGTCCGAACGGCTGGCGCGGTACCTGGGGCCATTGCCATTACGCGCCGCCGGTCTATGTCGCGCCGCGTCCGGTGATCTATGCAGCGCCGCCGGTCTCGACCTACGCTTGCCCTCCCGGCTACTGGCTGGGCCCGTGGGGCCATTGCCGCGACACGCCATATCACGGCCGCCTGCCGAACGGCGGATGGCAATGAGCGGGCGCAAGCCTGATCCGTCGCCGGCGATGGGTCCGACGGCGGATCGTTCCAGGTCCGCCGCGTGCACAGACCTTATCCACAGAAAATGTTCGCAACCCTGTGGACAAGTCCTAGCCAAGCGAGATAACTGATTGAGTGCAGAAGGATTTCTTCGCGGGAGCAGCGAACGCGCTCACTCAATCGGCGAGGCGAGCAAGGACACCGGCACGCCATGGCAATTGACCCGGGCGACGAGCGCCGCGCCCAGCCCCGCACTCGACTTCTCGTGCGCATCGAACGAGGTCATCTCCCTGTCGACCCGCAGAATGTTGATGGGCCACGACGGCCGGGACAGCCGTTCGTGCGCGAAAGCCCCGACCCATAGCGGCGTGATGGACGTGCCGTTGCCCACCGCGTAACCGCTGGGCCAGAAACGCAGCACATCGCGTTCGTCGCGCGAGTCGCCCGGACGCATGAAGACCACCGAGGACGGCACGCCGTTGTTGAGTTTCGGCAAGACCGGCAGCGACACCGCGGCCACGTTGGGCGAGGCCAGCGAGAGCAGGCTGTGCGCCGAGACGTCCGTGCCCTCGACCCACCCTTGGGCGCGCAACTGTCCGCGGATCGAATCGAGATTCGAGACCCACTGCAGCGTGAGCGGCTCCTTGCGGTCGCCGCCCATATCCGAGCGGTAGCACGGCAGGCGCTTCCACAGGGACAGTGTCCATTCCGATTGCGTGACCAGCACGGGCGACGGACGCAGCGCGCTATCCGGCGGCGGGGTGGGCATGTTGAAGCCGATCTGCACGCCCACGCTGACCAGCACGACCGCCAGCACCACGACGGGCATGAACGCGCGTTCGGGCGGTGCTTCCGGGTGCCGCCACATCGCTGTCAACGCAACGATCGCCACCCAGATGTACGCGAGCGCGGCGCCGCCGATCGCATCCGACACCCAGTACCTGCCGAAGTACAGTCCCGCGAGCGCGACCACGATCACCACGATCGCACTCGCGGCCGCCACCAGCACGCCCTCCAGCCGGCCGACCCGGCGCGCCAGCAGAAACGCGAGGAAGCCGTACACGATGACGGTCGCGGCGACGTGATTGCTCGGAAACACATAGGCGCCGACCATCAGCTCATTGGGAGGCGCGCGGCGCATCGCGAACTGCAGCGCGAAGATCAGCAATTGGGAAAACACCACAGCCGCCAGCCAGTAGCCGATGGTGCGCCAGCGCCGCTCCAGCAGCATCCACACCGCGACCGTCACGACCAGCGCCGCGAGCGTGAGGCTGCTGCCGAGCGTCGAGAGTCCCGCAAGCACGGTGTCGCTCCAGGGCGTGCGTACCGATTGCAGGAAGTGATAGACGGAGAGGTCCACTTGCGTCAGCGGATCGCCGCTGATGACGTCGTCGAGCACGCCGAAAAAAAGCGCGCCCGACACGAGCACGACCAGCGACGTCAGCAGGATGCTGCTGGCGTCGGGTGTGCTGGGGTCGAGCATCCTGCGCGCGAAACGGCCGAACGGCCCCGGATGCCGGCACGCCCAACTCCCGAGCTGGCGGCCCGCCGCGCCCGACCATGCATTGGCATGCGAGAGCAGAAAACGCGCGGCGCGAAAGCTCAGCCAGACGATCCCCACCAGCAGCGCGATGATCACGACGAGCCGGAACGATACCGCGCCGGCCAGCAGCACCGAGGCGCCGAATATCATGCCCGGCAGGATATGGGCGGGCGCCCAGATCAGCGCGGACAGCACGTTCATTGCGTAGAAGCGCAGCGGCGACATGCCCAGCATGCCCGCCACCACTGGCACGATCGCCCGCAAGGGGCCGATGAAACGCGCCAGCACGACGCTCTTCGCGCCATGTTTGCGGAAGAAGCGGTGACCTGCCTCAAGCAGCTCGGGATGTTTGCGGAACGGCCAGAACTGGACGATCCGGTGCTTGTAGCGGCTGCCGATCCAGAAGCTCATGCCGTCGCCGGCGATGGCGCCCGCGATCGCCCACACCAGTGCCCAACCCAGGCTCAGCGAGCCGGTGCCGACCAGCGCGCCGGCGAGGAACATCGCGGTGCTGCCCGGAACGAAAGTGCCGATGACGGCGAGAGACTCCAGAAAGGCCGCCAGGAAGACGACCGTCAGCGTCCAGCCGGGATGACCGGCTAACAGATGCAGGAGGTGGATGTAGGCGTGCTCCATCGTGCGCGATCAGCCGTTCTGGCGTAACGATTGATCATAACGCGCGAGGGAGCCGTCTTATTCCTTTTTGGGGACCGCTCGCATGTTCACGAAGCGCTAAGCGAATCGCCGGAGACGTGAACGCGTTCGCCGATCTGCACGGCCGGTTGCGTCGGGTAGCTGAAGTTGCGATAGCTGCCGTCCTGCATGCGGACCTGGACTTCGTAAGTGGTCTGCTTGCGCACCGCGTGCTCGATGCCGTTACCGGCGAGTCCGCCGCCGACCGCGCCCGCAATCGTCGTGAGAATCTTGCCGCGGCCGCCGCCGATCTGATTGCCGACCAGCCCGCCCGCCACCGCTCCGCCCAGCGCGCCGAGCCCCGTGGTCGGCTCGGGCGCCTGCACCGTATTGATGGCGACGACTTCGCCCGCGTACGGATCGGCGGCGACCGGCCGCGGTGCCGCGGCGTCATAAGGTGCCTGGTAGCCCTGATTGTTTGCGTAGTTCGGCGCGGCCACCGGGTTTGCGCGGCGCGGGTGATGAACCGGCGGCCGGGCAGGGGCGGCTTGCTGCGCAGTCTGCTGAACCGGAGCCGGTTGCGGCGCCGCGATCGGCGCGCTGGCGATCTGCGGCGCCGCCGCCGTGACCGGCAGCGCCGGTTCGGTGACGGCATGCGAAGTCGGCAGCAGGCCGGTCATCGCGGCGATGCCGGTTGCGCTCGCCAGGATGACGGCGACAGCCGCGCCGGCAACCAGCGGATGAATACGGCTGCGTTGCGCTTGGCTGGTAGTGAGGTTCGTGTTCATGGCGGACTCCGCGGGTAGGTGCTTGCAATAACGCCGCGAAAGTGCGCCCGGTGGACACGGGTCGCGTGCTCCTTTGTAAGGATTTGTACAACTTCGCGCGTCCGGTTACACGTTCAGATTTCGTCGCTGAATTCGTCGAGGAAACGTTGCAGGCGGTCATGGCGCAGGCTCGCCAGACGCGCGCCGGTCGTCGTTTGAAAACCCGCGGAGAGTTTCAGCAGCTTGGTGTGGAAATGGTCGAGCGTGTAGCGCGTGTCGTCCAGTGGACGCCGCGTTGCGTGCGGATCAGCCGGATCGTACAAGGCGCGGCCCATCCGTCCGGCGACGTAGAAGCAGCGCGCCACACCCAGCATGCCGAGCGCGTCGAGCCGGTCGGCGTCCTGCAGCGTTTTCGCTTCGAGCGTGGTCGGCGTGACGGCGGCTGAAAAACTGTGTGCCTCGATTGCGTGCGCCGTGGCCTCGATTTGCGCTTGCGGCCAGCCGAGCGAGGCCAGCGCGCGTGCCGCTTTTTCCGCCGACAGGCGCGACGCCTGCGCGCGCAGCGGCGAGTTTTTTTCGACCGCGACGCAATCGTGCAGCAACGTGGCGGCGAACAGCACCTGCGCATCGCCGCCTTCTTCCGCCTGAATGGCCGCAGCGTTTTTCCAGACGCGTTGCAGATGCGAGGTGTCGTGCGAACCGTCGCCGTTGTCGTCGTAAGCGTGCGGCAGGAGAGTTCGGGCCAGATCCTGAAAGGGGGCGAAGGCGGGTTGTGTCATCGGTGCAGTCTGTGAAGAAAGCCGTCGATTATCGCGCATCGTTCGCCGAGTTCTGATCTGGCGGCGGTGAACGAAGCGGGTCGGGCGTCGTCATACTATTTGAGCGGCCGGCAATGCGGACACCGCGGCCGCGCAATTCGACGATGTAACGGAGTGGGCTATGAAGATCGTAAAGGGCAGTATCGTGGCGTCGGCACTCGTGATGGGTGTCGCCACGGCGGCATATGGGCAGTCGGTCGGCCTGCCGGGCAATGCCGGCGCGGGTGGCATGAATGGCGTGCAGTCCAGCGGGATCAATAACATGGGCGCCGCGGCGGGTGCGGGGCTGGGGACGGGAGCCGGCACCAGTCCGACACCGGGCGTCGGCACGATGGGCGGCGCGGGGGCCGGTCCCGCGCTCAACACCATGCGGGCAAACGGCACGAGCCTGAACATGAATCCGGACCCGCGCGTGCCCAATCTCGCCGGCAAGGGCATGCCGGCGCGGAATTAGTCAGCAAGCTGCGCGCGTCCATCGTGTGATGGCCGCGTATAAAATGCACGCCTCGGCAAGCGGATCCGATTCGACAGCAAGGAGATGGGCATGGCGTACGGGGAGCACAAATACAAGGTCTCGGTGCAGTGGACCGGCAATCGCGGAAGCGGCACTTCCGGTTATCGTGACTACGGGCGCGATCATGTGATTGCCGCGGGCAACAAGCCCGAGATTCCAGGCTCATCGGATGCAGCCTTTCTCGGCGACGCCGAGCGCTGGAATCCGGAAGATCTGCTGGTCGCCTCGGCCAGCGCCTGCCACAAACTCTGGTATCTGCATCTATGCGCGGATGCCGGCATCGCAGTGACCGCGTATCGCGACAACGCCGAAGGCACCATGCTCGACGATCCGAAGCAAGGCAGTTTTTTACAGATCGTTCTGCGTCCGCATGTCGTGATTCGCGCGGGCGGCGATGTCGAACTCGCCGCGCACCTGCATCACGTCGCGCACGAGAAGTGCTATATCGCGAACTCGGTCAACTTTCCGATTCTCTGCGAGCCGGTCATCGAAACGGATACGCATTGAACGAGGCGTTCTGGCCGCCGCTCGCCGAAGCGCGCGGGGGCTGGGCGCTATCGATTCAATGCAGCAGTGTCATCTGCACGACCTTCACGATCACCAGCGCGACTGCCACGATCAGATAGCCGCGCAACACGCCCATCCAGACACGCTTGGACATCGTCAATTGCGGCGCCGGCAGGTCGTCCAGGGGCGGCATGCGCCAGTTTGCGCGTGTTTCCTTCGACAGCCTGAACTCGCTTTCGTGAGTCGCGGAGTTTTCTGATTCCCGCCGCAGCTTGCGGACCACGACGGTGGCCGCATAGCCTGCTACGGCCATCAATGTGCCGCCTGCGAGCACTTCAAGAATCGCGTCGCCCGTGATGTCCGGATACATCACCGATGCCGTGAGAATGATGGATAGCATGACGAGCACCCAGACCACTGCGCCTGTAAAGACGTTGAGCTTCTTCGAGTTGACCCACGGTCCGAGAACCGCGCGGTCGTTGCACAACAGCAGCAGAAACACGGTCGCGCTCGGCAGCAGCACGCCGGCGAGCGTTTGCACTGCTTCCGTCAGAAGGCCGAGCGGGCTGCCCGGAATCAGCACCAGCGTCGCCGCGGCCGCCACGATGCCGAAATAGACGAGGTAGAAGCCCTTCGCGTCCGACACGCCGCGATGCAGCGAGTGGCGAATCTTGAAGACGTCGCCGATCGCGTAGGCGGTGGACAGCGACACCGCCGCCGCGCCGATGATGCATGCGTCGAGCAGCGCCACGGCGAAGAGCACGGCGGGCGTGCGGCCGGCATATCTTTCGAGGTCGGCGATCACGCCGCCCGCGTCGGTGAAATTGCCGGATTCCGGTTTGCCCGCGTAGAGCGCCGCGCAGAACGAGATCATGGCCACGGCGCCGATCATCACGAAGACGATACCGATCCACAGGTCGGCTTTTTCGTACTTCATGAAGCGCGGCGTGATGCGCTTGTCGACGATGTAGCTCTGCTGGAAAAACAACTGCCACGGCGCGACGGTGGTGCCGACAATGCCGATCACGAGCAGCATCACGTCGCTTAGTTTCGAGTGGGCGGGCCAGCCCGGAATCAGAAAGTCGTGCGCCATCTGGCCGGCCGGCGGATGAATCGACACCAGCACGGGCACCAGCAACAGGCTCATCAGACACAGCACCACGGCGAAGCGTTCGAAGCGCCGGAAGTTGCCCGTGCTGACCGCGGCCATCGTTACCGCCGCCGCGATGCAAACGCCGGCCACTTTCGAAATGCCGAAGAACTGAAGCACGAACGTAATGCCGATGAACTCGGTCACGATCGTGAGCGCGTTCAGGATGAACAGATCCACGACGCTGAAGGCGCCCCAGAACTTGCCGAAACGCTCGAAGATCAGCCGTGCGTGGCCGACGCCGGTCACGGCGCCCAGACGCAGCACCATTTCCTGATTGACGAACAGCACGGGCACGAGCAGCAGCATGGTCCACAACAGGGTCGTGCCGTAGTTCTGTCCCGCTTGCGTGTAGGTGCCGAAGGCGCCGGCATCGTTATCGCCGACCATCACGATGAGGCCGGGCCCGAGAATCGCAAGCAGCGTGCGCACGCGGGCCCACCAGCTGTTGCGCGCACCCGTGTCGTGGTGAGCGATGGTGCCGAGCGCGCCTTTGATGTCGCCGAGGTGCGCGTCGTCGAGAACGGCGCTGCGCGGTGGTGAGACGTTGATTGGAGTGGACATGCTAGCCGCCTGAGTAGGTTTGATTGGATTGAGCGGGGCGCCTTCGGGATTCGCTGGGTGTGCGCGGTCGGACGACGGCGGCGCGGGCGGATCGCGAAGGCGCGCTGAGCTGGGCGTGCGTAGTTACGAAGCGGTGTGCGAAACGGGCTGTGGAGCGGGCTGTGAAGCGCGGCGCGACGCGAGCGCCTTGAGGCGTTCCCAGGATGCGGCGAGCCAGTGCGGCTTGATGCCGTGCAGTGCGAGAGCGGCGTCGCTGTGGGTGTGGGTTTGCTGCAGGGTCGGTACGAGGATGGCGAAGTACATGTTATTTCTCCGGGCGTATGGCTTGACGCGGATTGCGGAAAGCCAGCAGACACGGAGCGCGGCGCATCGGGCGCGCGGCGAAGGACGTCTACTTGCTTTCCTTAGGCAAATAAAGCTTTGCGTGCCTGCCCGGTCGTGACTGAGCGGCACCTAAGCGGCATATGGGATAACTGTCACTGTCCATGGCGGCTCCTTATCGGCGTTCAGTACGCACGTGTTTGTCCACGCGCCCGGCCGCGCCGTTTCGAGCGAATCGAAACGGCGCGAGCGAACGCTGTTGCGAGCCGAGGCTCGCAACGCAATGCCATTCGGTGAGACGCACGTGCGCAAGCACGGCGCGGCCGGATGGCGCTAATCAAGGTGCACGGAGAGAGTTACTGCGGCGCGCACCGTCTGCCTGCTGGCAAGACGGCGGCTAAGAAAAGAGAGCGCGGGCGTCGGGCCGGTCAGGCAGTGAAGCTGTTCGAAAGTCGACTACTGCTGGTGTCCAAGGCATGGGCCCCGTTTGTGAAGACGGCGAATTTTAGGCACTCCGGCAAGCGGAAGTCAACATGCTTCGTTAAACGAAGCAAATATTCTTTTGTGGGGCGTGGGCTAGGCCACGTTGTGGTTGCCAGAGGTGTCTTGTCTTTCAGTTTAGACAGAAAAGAAAGGCAAATGAATGGTGTGTTTTTCGTCGCTGGCGCAGAGAGGTTGCGGCTGATATCGCGGGCCGGGTTCCATGTGCAGCTCGGCCTGATCTGGCGACTGCGCTTGCAAAAGCATGATGCGGTTGCAGCGCGTGTTCGTGACTCGCGGTGACAGGCGAGCGTGCCCAGTGGATGGAGCCGAACTTCGGGCGCGCTTCGCCGTCGCTACACGGGCAGAGCGCGCTTCGAGGCGTCTTAACGATTGCCGTCGAGCAGATCGCCAAGCAGTTCGTCGAACGCGGCTTGCGCGTCTTCGAGCTCCTGCAGCGCGGCGTCGAATGTTTGCAGCGCGAACTGCGAAGGCTTGCCGCTGCCGGCCGGCGGGAATTGCGATTGCAGCGACACGAACGCCGACTGCACCCGCTGCGTCGCGGTCAATACGCGCTGCATCGCCGCGGTTTCTTCGGCTCGCGCCTGTTCGTGATCCATGAGAACTCCGTATTCGTCTGGTGGGCTCGCGCCGTTTTCAAAGGGGTGACTATGCCACGTTCGCGTTCAGGACAGCGGCAAGCCGCCATTAGCCTTAATTTCGCGCAACGATAGCGCCGATTCCACCGATGTCACGCCAGGCAGGCTGCGCATCTCGTCGCGCATAAAGGTGCCGTAGTCGTCGAGGTCGCGTGCCACCACCTGCAGGATGTAATCGGCGCTGCCCGACACGTTGTGACACGTGAGGATTCGCGCAATGGCCTGCACCTCGCGCTCGAAGCGCGTCGCCACCGCGCGGTCGTGCACGGCAAACCGCACGTAGACAAATGCCACCACGCCGAAGCCGAGCGCGGAGCGTGACAGCATCGCGCGGTACTGGTCGATATAGCCGTCGTTTTCGAGGCGCTTGAGACGGCGCGCGCAGGGCGTTTCGCTCAGGCCGACCGTTTCGGCCAGCCGCGCGTTCGACATGCGGCCATCTTTCTGCAGCGCGGCAAGGATCGCGCGGTCTGTTTTATCGAGGTCGGTCGTCATGGCTCAGGTGCTGATTTCGGTTTGGAGGAAAGCATAGGCATAAGCCGTAATGTTAGCGCATTCCTCCAAACATAAAGTCAAGAGGCTGGTAATTCGCCAGCAAACCCTCCGCCGGCGATAGCAAGATAGAGCCTTGAAAACAGGAGAATTTCATGATTTCCGCACACTTGCTGGCCGTGTATATCGCAGCCCTTTTCGTCGTCTATGCCGTGCCCGGACCGGATATGGCGCTGGTGCTGCAAACCAGTATCGGACGCGGCGTGCGCAGTGGTTTCGCGGCCGCCGGCGGCCTCGGTCTCGCGCGCGCGACGCACGTCACGCTCTCGGCATGCGGGGTGGCCGCGCTGTTGCGCAGCGCGCCCTGGCTGTACGACGTGGTGCGCTATGGCGGCGCGGTTTATCTCGCATGGGTGGGCATTCAGATTTTTCGTTCGCCGGTGTTTGCGCTGCCTGACGGCACGACAACGGCGACCCCTGCGGGTGCTGCGGCGAGCATCGAGTCACGCCCGCTGCGGGCCGCCTTTGTCAAAGGCCTGCTGACCAACCTGCTCAACCCGAAAGCGTTGCTGTTCTGCTCGGTGTTGCTGCCGCAATTCGTGCGCCCGGAGGCGGGGCCGGTAGCCTTGCAGATGGTCGAACTCGGTCTGGTGCTGCTCGCTATCGGCGCCTGTTTCGACGTGATGTACGCGATCGGCGCCGCGCGGATCGCCGGCTGGATGCGGGCCCATCCGCTCGCGCAAGCGCTGCAGCGCTGGACCTTCTCGGCGGCGCTGATCGGCTTCGCGCTGCGGCTCTCGCTGGACTGACTCTGGCTGGGCATCACGTGGCGCGTTATCGGACCGCCACGCGCCCAACCGCGCAAGAGGGGCCGCCTACTTGCTCAGCTTATGCTCGCGCCGCGAGCGGTCCTCGATGATTTTCTTACGATGCTTGTCTTTCATCTTCTTCCAGCTTTTGCATTCGTCGCGCGTGCGCAGGCAGCCGATGCAGAAGCCGGTTTTGCTGTCGAACTTGCAGATGTCGATGCAGGGTGACGCGATGCTCATGGCGAATGGCAATTAAAGTAAATGCGAGGACTCTCGCATGCGCCATGCCCGCACGCAAAGTGATTGTGTTAATAAGGCCGATAGAGAGCCACAGCTTAGTCGTGGCATCACAATCACTCGCTTTCACTCTCAATGAAAACTTTTCTGCTTTATGCCGTGACCGCCATTGCTGAAATCGTCGGTTGCTATTTGCCGTGGCGGTGGTTGAAAGAGGGCGGTTCGATCTGGCTGCTGGTGCCGGGCGCGCTCAGCCTCGCGCTGTTCGCCTGGCTGCTGACCTTGCACGGCACCGCCGCAGGCCGCGTATATGCGGCTTACGGCGGTGTGTATGTGGCGGTGGCGATTGCCTGGCTATGGTGCGTCGACAAGGTGCGGCCCACGCTGTGGGACGCCGCCGGCGTGGCCTTTACGCTGGCCGGCATGGCGATCATCGCGTTCCAGCCGCGCGTTTGAGCTGGCCGGGGCGTGGATCTTTGCGCACCCCAACATGCATCTTTCTGTGAGCGCTCATTACCTTATCTGCGCAACCGTCAAAGCCACGCAGGCACGCCCTTTACTTGATGCCGCCGAGATAGTCGAGCTTGCCGAGTTCGACGCCGTTGTGACGCAGAATGTCATACGCCGTCGTGACGTGAAAATAGAAGTTCGGCAGCACGAAACCGAGCAGATACGACTGGCCCGTGAACTCGACCGGGCCCGTGCGCATCTTCAGCGTGATCGCGCGTTCTTCCGAGCCGTCGATCTGCTCCGCATTGAATTCCTTCAGATAATCGATCGTCTTTTTAAGGCGGCCAATCAATTCTTCAAAAGTCTGTTCGACATCTTCGTACTTCGGCGCTTCGACGCCGGCCAGACGCGCGGCGCAGCCCTTCGCGGTGTCGCTGGCGATATAGATCTGGCGCGTCAGCGGCAGCATGTCCGGCGCGAGCCTGCCGGTGGTGAACACCGACGGCTCGATCTGCTTCGCGGCGGCGTGCGCCTCGGCTTTGCCCAGAATGACCTGCAGGTTCGTCAGGCCGCGGATCAACAGGGGCAGTGATGCTTGATACATCGAAATTGACATGGGGCTTCCTCTGATTCTTTTGATCGTGCGCGCGGATGGCGCGCGAGGCAACGTAGCGGCTGGATTGCCGCTGCAGCATCATAGCGCGAGCGATGCAGGATGCGCATCGATGCGACACGACGTTAGCCATTCGGACAACTGCCGCGCGCGCCGGAACTGTGTTTGAATGGATTGGTCGGACGGTTTGACGTCCTTGATCAGCAAACTTGCCGCCGGCCTTAGGCAATGAGGTTGTGCAGGCGCGTGGCGTGCTGCGTCCCCCCGTGGAGCGCGCCGCCACGCTAACCGGAGAATCGACACCATGGTCAATAAGCACCCGCTGCCTGGCAGCGAACGCACAGTGGAACAGGGTTCGAAAGTCGTAGGGCAATGCGATCCGGCGGAGCGCATCGAAGTATTCATCATGTTGCGCCGTCAGCAGCAGGCGCAGTTCGACGCGCTGATGAGCAAGATCGAAGCCGGCGACCCCAGCGTCAAGCCGCTGTCGCGTGAGACGCTCGCCAAAGATTACGGCGCCGCGCCCGACGACATCGCCAAGGTCCAGGCCTTCGCCACCGCACACGGCCTGACGGTGGTGCGTGAAGATCCGGCCGCGCGCACGGTGCTGCTGAGCGGCACGATTGCCCAGTTCCAGGACGCGTTCGCCGTCAAGCTGGAACACTACGAACATCATTCGACCGGCCAGTTCCGCGGCCGCACCGGCACGATCAGCGTGCCCGACGATCTGCACGGCGTAGTGCAAGCCGTACTCGGCCTCGACGACCGCCCGCAGGCGCGTCCGCACTTTCGCATCCGGCCGCCGTTCCAGCCGGCCCGCGGTCATCAGGTTTCGTTCACGCCGCCGCAACTTGCATCGCTCTACCACTTTCCGCAAGGTGACGGGGGCGGTCAGTGCGTCGGCATCATCGAACTGGGCGGCGGCTATAACACCAGCGATCTCAAATCCTACTTCGCGAGCCTCGGCGTCGCATCGCCCAAGGTGAAATCGGTCGGCGTCGACCAGGGCAGCAACCAGCCGACGGGCGACCCGAACGGGCCGGACGGCGAAGTCACGCTCGACATCGAAATCGTCGGCGCGATCGCGCCGGGCGCGACGATCGCGGTGTATTTCACGCAGAACAGCGACGCCGGCTTCATTGACGCGGTGAGCCGCGCGGTGCACGACACGACCAACAAGCCATCGGTGATTTCGATCAGTTGGGGCGGCCCGGAGTCGAACTGGACCAGCCAGTCGTTGCAAGCCTTCAACAGCGTGCTGCAGTCGGCGGCGACCCTCGGCGTGACGGTCTGCGCGGCGTCGGGCGACAGCGGTTCGAGCGACGGCGCGGGCAGCGGCGACCAGGTCGACTTCCCGGCGTCGAGCCCGTATGTGCTGGCCTGCGGCGGCACGAGCCTCACTGCGTCGGGCACTTCGATCTCGCACGAGGCGGTGTGGAACGACGGCGCGCAGGGTGGTGCGACCGGCGGCGGCGTGAGCCAGGCCTTCCCGGTGCCCGTGTGGCAGAAGGGTCTGTCCGCCACCTCGTCGAGCGGCGGTAAGAAGGCGCTCGGCGGGCGCGGCGTGCCGGACGTGGCGGGCGACGCATCGCCCGTGACCGGCTACAGTGTATTGATCGACGGTACGCAGACGGTGGTCGGCGGCACCAGCGCGGTCGCGCCGCTGTGGGCCGCGCTGATCGCGCGCATCAATGCGGCGAAGGGGCAGCCGGCCGGCTTCATCAACCCCAAGCTGTACAAGGCGAGCGGCGCGTGCAACGACATCACGCAAGGCAACAACGGCAGTTTCGCGGCATCCGCGGGCTGGGATGCGTGCACGGGGCTCGGCAGTCCCAATGGTCAGAAGGTGGCGGCCGCACTATAGTCTGCAGGACACGCCCCGAAGGAAGTCCTTTGGGGCGACATAAAGACGTGAACGAAGACGTGAACGAACCCATGGAGCGATCATGACGAATACCGAGTCAGCTTCTGTTAGTCCGCAGCCGTCGCACAATTCCCATGCTTCTGGCGCACCAGCGGGCACGCCCGCGCCCGCCAGCGCGCCGCACAAAGCCGGCGACCAGCCGTTCTTCGATCCGGTCGCCTACGGCAATGGGCCGGACGATTCCGTCACGGCAACCGATGAAAGTGCCGCGATCACGCACCACTCGGTCACGATCGGCGGGCACAAGATCAACTACACGGCGACGGCGGGCCACCTCGTCATCGTCGACCCGAGCAGTTCACAGCCGGAAGCCCGGATGTTCTACGTGGCGTTCACGCAGGACAACCAGAAGGAAGAAGCGCGGCCGGTGACTTTCTTCTATAACGGCGGCCCTGGGTCGTCGTCGGTGTTCGTGCTGCTGGGCTCGTTCGCGCCGCGCCGCATCAAGACGTCGATGCCGAGCTTCACGCCGCCCGCGCCGTATTCGATGGAAGACAATCCGGACAGCCTGCTCGACAAGAGCGACCTCGTCTTCATCAACCCGGTCGGCACCGGCTACTCGGCGGCGATCGCGCCGAAGAAGAACCGCGACTTCTGGGGCGTCGACCAGGACGCGGATTCGATCAAGCAGTTCATCAAGCGCTTCCTGACCAGGAACAACCGCTGGAATTCGCCGAAGTACCTGTTCGGCGAGTCGTATGGCACGGCGCGCAGTTGCGTGCTGGCGTACCGCTTGCACGAAGACGGCGTGGATTTGAACGGCATTACGCTGCAATCGTCGATTCTCGATTACACGCAGGCCGGCAATCCGGTCGGCGCACTGCCCACGGCGGCCGCGGACGCGTGGTATCACAAGAAGCTCGGCATCGCGCCGCGGCCCACCGATCTCGGCACGTTCGCCGAAGAAGTGGCGCAGTTCGCGCGCACCGACTATCTAGCCGCGCTGCGTAAATTCCCGACTACCGACACGGCAACGGTCGAAAAGCTCAGCGAATACACCGGCATCGACAAGACAACCTTGCTTGCGTGGAGTCTGGATATCGCGTCGTACGACAGCCGGGGCAATTCACTCTTCCTGACCACGCTGCTGAAATCCAAGGGTCTCGCGCTCGGCGAATACGACGGCCGCGTTACGGCGATCGGCACGGGCATTGCCGGCAAGATCGACCCGAATTCCGGCGGCAACGACCCGACCATGACCGCGGTCACCGGCGTCTACACGACGATGTGGAACGTGTATCTGAATGAGCAGTTGAAGTACACGTCGAACTCGTCGTTCACGGATCTGAACGACCAGGCCTTCCAGTACTGGGACTTCAATCACATCGATCCGACCGGCGCGCAGAAGGGCGTCGATTCGAAGGGCAACGTCATTCTGTACACCGCCGGCGACCTGGCCGCGGTGATGGCGCTCAATCCCGATCTGAAGGTGCTGTCGGCGAACGGCTTCTTCGATTTCGTGACGCCGTTTTATCAGACCGTGCTCGATCTGCAGCAGATGCCGCTGCTCAGTCAGCAGGTCCGGCAGAACCTGTCGGCGCGCTTTTATCCGTCGGGGCATATGGTCTATCTCGACGGCGGGTCGCGCACCGCGCTGAAGGCCGATCTCGCGAAGATGTACGACACGACGGTGTCCAACACGCAGGCGCTGCTCCGTATCCGCGCTTTGCAGGCTCGTGTGCCGAAGTAGCGGCGCATTGACGCGTCGCGTTGCAGACGTGACGCGTGTGGAATGCCTGGCGTCGCGGGGTCAGTGGACAGAGGGCGCCAGCGGGGATTGGGATTGGCGACGCGCGAGTGGTGGCGTCGCCGGTTCCCGCAGCCTGTGAAATCCGCCGAATGCGGCCTATGCGCGCGGCGCGCATAGTCAGGCTTTTTTACTTAAGCATATTGAATGTGTTTTAATTGGTCTGCGAATTGAACTATTGCGTGCCGCTCCCGGCGCGCCGAAGAATGAACGCAGGCATTGCAGACAGGCGTCGCGCCGACCATTCCAGCGACCCGACCAGCAGTACGTATGACACGGCTCCGCCAGCGCTCGCGCGCCGGTGTGGCGTTGCGCGTCCCCTCGGCAATAGGCGCTTTGCGCTCGCGCTCGGCTTTACGGCGCTGCTCGCGTTGCGCATGGGCGACGCCCGCGCGCAAGACGTCGGCATGCTCGACGAACGTGTCACGCAGCAATCGGTGGGGGACACGATTTGCCGCCCTGGTTACGCGGACACGGTTGCGCCGCCGTTCGACGCACTGATGGCGCACAAAGACCGCATGCTCGCCGCGCGCGGCATCGACGCGGACAGCGGCGCTGCCTTCGCGCTCGACCGGCGTGTGCCGATCGTGCTCGGCGGTTCGCCGGACGCTCCCGCCAATCTCGATCTTCTGCCGTGGGCGGGCCACCAGGGCGAGCGCCGCAAGGCACGTGCGGCGGTCATGCTCAAGCGCTGCGTGTGCGAAGGCAAACTGAGCCTCGCCGAAGCGCAAGCCGCGATCGTCGGCAACTGGTCGGTAGTTTATTCGGGCTTCGGTCAAACGTCTTGCAACATAAGCCGGCTCGACGTGGCCACCGGTGGCGACAACGGCCACGGAGCCGGACGCGACAACCCGCCATGAAGCCGGCTGCCTCGTCTGTGGCCTGCTTCGTCCATTCGCATCTATTCAGTCGCGCGGCTTGCAACTCGCAGGCCGTGGCCCCATCTAGTTTTCGGAGAATCATCATGATCCATTCACGTTTTGCCGCCATGGCGCTTTCTATCGGCTGCCTGTTCGGCAGCACCGCCGTGTTCGCCGCGGAGCCTGTACGCTGCGGCCAGGCCGACACGCTGAAGATCCGCGGCGATGTGCCCGCGGCCATCAGCTTCGACGTGTACCGCCAGCTGCGGCCGTTGAGTGCGCAACGTGTTGCGCTGTTTCAGTCGGCCGGCGAGGTGAAGCGCCTGCCCGACGGTCTCGCGGTATGCGAAGTCGCTGACGATGGCGTCGACGATCCGTCTGCGGTGCTGGTTCAGCTGCCGCAGGGCAAGAACGCATGGTGGGTGAGTTCGGCCAACGTGCAAACGGCAGACTGATCGCGACGACCAGTCCGCCTTTTGCGCAGGTCCCCCGCAGGATGCCGTGGCGATGCATGTCGCGGCCCGGTTTTCGCGTTCAGCGTCCGCGTTTGACGCGTTTGCCGGGCCTGTAGCGGGAAATGAACAGCTGTTTTGCTATTTTTGACGCCGCTTATTCAGGTACAGTGCATTAACGGAGATATTTAAGTCCGTTTTTTGACGACACTGTGTTGCATCGCTTTTATTGTCGATTGTGGCTATCCTGAGTACAGGACGAAATTCGCAGGGGAGAATTAAATGATCGCCTTCTATTTGTCATTAGCCGCTTTGGGCGCCGCTGGCGCTGCATTGATCCGCCAGTTCGCTGCCGCGCAGGCGAAACAGCGTGCCGCATTGCGCCCTGTGCGCGTGCAGTCCGCGGATCGCGGCACAGGCCGCAACGCGCGCAGAGGGTAGGCCGCATGAACCTGATCGTGCGCAATATCGCGGAATCGTGCAGCGAGCAGGAAGTGCGGGAATTTCTGAAGCACGAACTTGGGCATTACGCGAAAAACATCGAGGTGGTCGATGCCGGCAAGCCCAGCGCGTACGCCACGGTCGAGCTGGACGCCGAGGTGCCCTATGTGGGCGAAGTGATCGCGCGGCAAATTCACGGCAAGCAGTTGGGCGGCCAGACGCTGGAGGCCAGCGCCGATCTCTTCACCGACGAACCGCCGGCGGCTCAGTAACCTGACGCTGTTGTCGATTCACCCTGGATGCGGCGCGAGACACGAGCGCGCCTAAGCTCGCGCATCGCCGATGCGCCGACCTCGACGCATCATCTGCGCACCCGTATCTTCGTCAATCTCCGCTTGCCTGCACCGGCCAATCGAACGGCGTGTACGGCAACGCCCGCTTGTGACGCGTGACTTCGTAAAAACGCAAGATGGTCGCGCGTGCGGCATCGCTCACGGGTTTGCGCTCCAGAAAATCATCGATGGCATCGTAGGGAATGCCGTAGGCATCCTCATCAGGCCGTTGCGGACGCAACATTTCGAGGTCCGCGGTCGGCACCTTGTGCGCTAATGCTTCCGGTGCGCCCAGCGCTTTGGCCACGGCGCGCACGCGACGCTTGTTGAGCCCGGCGAGCGGCAGCACATCGGCGCCACCGTCGCCGAACTTCGTGAAGAAGCCCATCACCGACTCCGCCGCGTGATCCGTGCCGATGACCACGCCGGCCCGCGCACCGGCCACCGCGTATTGCGCGATCATGCGCTGCCGCGCCTTGATATTGCCGTGCACGAAGTCCTGTTGCGATTCGTCCTTGTATAGCACGCCGCTTTTATCCAGCGCGGCGAGCATGGCATCGGCCGCGGGCTTGATATCGATGGCGAGATTTTCGTCCGCGCGAATAAAGCGCAAGGCCTGTTGCGCGTCGGCTTCGTCTTTCTGTTCACCGTAAGGCAGACGTATTGCAACGAAGTGCGCGTCGTAATGTTCGGCGCGCAACCGTTCGACCGCGAGTTGCGCAAGCCGGCCGGTAGTCGTCGAATCGACGCCGCCGCTGATCCCGAGCACATACGTTTTCAGGCCGCTGCTGCGTAGATAGTTCGCGAGAAAAGCGACCCGGCGCTCGATTTCATGTGCAGCGTCGAACTCGGCGCTGATGTGCATTTCTTCAGAGATGCTTGCCTGGCGTGCGACTGGATCCTGTTGCGTCATGATTCTTCTTTGCTCCTTGCGCGCTCGCGCAAATGTCGAACCGTTACCGGCGTGGGTTCAATTTACCTTGGCGCCGCTTTTGATTTGCCGCGTTGATCGGCAAAGGTGCCCGGTTGTTGAGGCGATATCAATGAATCGTCCAATGTTCATCGACAGATCGCAATGTGCTTAGTAACATCCTCGTTCCGAGAGCGCCGCATGAGCCGGCGAGCAGTCAATAATAATCAGGTTTGCTCAAACACGCGATGAACCACCGCAACCGGCCTGGCCAGCCTGTACTGGACCGTCTCACTTTCGCGCCGGTCAATCGTCCGCGCGACGTGTCGTGTATGTTGGATCGACTTTCCGTGCGGAGCATCGCGCGCACTATGTCTTCCTTGCGCCGTTTGACGCGTGCGTTGAGTGCCGCGTTTTGCATGTTGTCATGCGGTGCGGCGATTGCGGCCTCGGCACCCGTAGCTGCATCGGCGCCAAAGCCAGCGAACCGTCCAGCGGCCGCCGTCAATGCGTCGGCTGTCGCGATGCCCGATGCCGCCGGCGTGGTCGATCCGCGTCGCGCGTTCGTGCTGCGGGACGTGTTCGCGCAGAACGTCACGCGCAAGTTGAAAGTGCCTGCGGCGGATCAGCGAGCCTATGCCAATCGGCTGCAAGCCGCGCTCGGCGCGCACATGCTCGGCGATCTGTCGGGCGAGTATGTCGTGCTGGTCGATCGCAACGCCAACGTGCAGGCGCTCTTCATCTATTTTCGCACCGCGCCGGCCGACACCTGGCAGATGATCGGCGCGTCGCCGGTTTCGACGGGGCGGCCGGGCGAGTACGACCACTTCATCACGCCGCTCGGTGTGTTCGAACATACGCCGGCCAATATGGATTTCCGTTCGGAAGGCACGCAGAACGAAAACCATATCCGCGGCTACGGCAAGCGTGACATGCGGATCTACGACCTCGGCTGGGCCCAGGGCGAGCGCGGCTGGGGCAAGGGCGGCATGTCGCAGATGCGCTTCCAGATGCACGCCACCGACCCCGACCGCCTGGAATCGCTGCTCGGCATTCGTCATTCGAAGGGCTGCGTGCGCATTCCCGCGTCGCTCAATTCGTTTATCGATCACTACGGCATTCTCGATGCCGAATATGAGGCGCTCGTCGAGTCGGGTAAATCGCTGTGGCTGTTGAAAAGCGATCGACAGGTGACGCCGTGGGCCGGGCGTTATATCGCCGTGGTGGATTCGGCGCGCAAGAGCCGCCCAGCGTGGGCGTCCGCGCCCGGCGGCAAAGCGCGCGCCAAAGTACCGGCCGGGGCGGACACGGCGGATTGATTCGCGTCGGCGCGGTTCGCCGCCAGCGGGTTGCTTGGCGCGAGCGCGCCGTTTATCGCGAGCGCGTCGTTAATCTAATTTGCGTGGTTCGTCGCGAGCGCGCCGCTCATCAAGCCGTGCGGGTCACCACGACCGCGCCATCCATCACGAGCGCGCCAGCAACACCCCCAGCAACGCAACGACAAACCCGGCGATCTGCAACGGCACCAGCGTCTCACCGAACCCCACATACCCCTGAAGTGCGGCAAGCGGCGGAGCGAGAAACATCAGCGCGGTCGCGCGCGCCGCGTCGCCGCGCCTGACCATCCACACCAGCAATGTGACGCTGACGCCGGAGAGCATCACGATCCCCCACGCGAGCGATCCCCACAACGCGGGCGACGCAATCCAGCGATGTTCACCGAGCGCCAACGCAAGCACGGCCGCGACGAGCGCGGCGCCGAAGTTCTGCACCGCGCTCGCGCTGCGAATATCGGCCTTGGCCAGCGAAGTCTTCTGAAACAACGTGCCCGCCGTAATCGCGCCGATCGCGGCGATCGAGATCAGCACGACCAGCCACGCGGGCGCGCTGCCGTGCGGCGTCGACGCGGTGGCCGCGGTCAGCTTCGGTTCGAGCACCAGCACGACGCCGGCGAGGCCGAGCGCCATGCCGGTCCAGCCGCGCCGCGAGAGCCGCTCGCCGAACAGCGGCGCCGCGACCGCGGCCGTCGCAAGCGGTTGCAGCGCGCCGAGCAAAGCCATTACACCGGCGCTCAGGCCCTGGGCAACGGCCCAGTAACCGGCGCCGAGATAGACGCCTTGCAGCAGCGCGCCCGCCACCAGATGTTTGCCCAAATCGCGGCCACTCGGCCACGTGGCACGTGCAATCAGCGCCGCCAGCGCGAATATCAGCGCCGTGCCGCCGAAGCGCGCGAGCAGGAAGAGGTTGGGATCCGCGTACGGCGTGATCGCGCGGGCGACCACGAAACCGGTCGACCACAACACGACGAAAACAGCGGCGATGAGAGAAGCGAGCATCGGAAAGGGTTGCGTGAAAAAACGCCATCTTGTCGGGATACGCGACGCGCGTCTTGTTCGAAGCTGCAATCGATGGAGTGCTCCGCCGCACTGCGGTCTGCGGGGCGCGCCGACGCCATCACCACATAAGCAGCACCGTTCCTGCGCCGAGCACGCCGCCACACACGGCACACGCCCACAGCAGCACACGCGTGCGCCGGTATTCGCGGCCAATCTCCGCCATCAGTTGCGCATTCTGCTGCGGCGTGCGCGCGCGATCATGCTCGTGTTGCAGATAGCGAACCGCCAGTTGCGGCACACGCGGCAGCATGTGCGCGAGATGCGGCAACTCGCGCCCGATCCGTTTGATCCAGCCGCGGTGATCGATGTCGCGCCGCGCGATATCCGCCAGCACGCCGCGGGTGATACTCCATGTGTCGACCCCCGGATGCAGCGCGCGCGCCAGCATTTCCGCTTGATGAAACGAGCGCTGCGCGGTCGCGAGCCGTCCGGGCACCGCGCCCTCGAACGGATGCACCGCGTGCAGCAGATGATGAAACAGCGAGCCCGCCGAACGGTCTTCCGGCTCGGCCGCGAAATGCGCTTCGGCGCGCGTGCGCAGTTCGGCTTCGAGCACCTCGGCGCGCGTGTCGTGCGGCACGTGCCCGGCATCGCGATGCATTTCGGCGAGCCGCCCGTAGTCCTGGTCGAACAGCGCGGTCGCGCCGTGCACGAAGAACTCGCGCTCGTCGGTCGAGAGACTCGACATGATCGAGAATTCCGCCAGCACGAGGCGCCCCAGCGTGTCCGGTTCGATACTCACGCGCACGCGGCGGGCGTCGAGCGTGGCGTGAAAGAAGCCGTGCTCGAACGCCTGCTCGGTGACGACTTCGACGATATGCGCGGCAAGCGGCGCGAGCTTGATGTGATGCGCGTGGAGGCCTGGCAAGTCGCTCGCCGGCAAGGTGCTGACGCGCTGCGTCGTCAGCGTGTAGGGGTTGCACAGGTCCCAGATCACGTCCGGCACGACGATGCGCTTGTCGCCGTCGAAATGATGGCCGGTCTGGCTGAGATTGGCGGCTTCGGCGCGCAGGTCGAAGCGGCGCAGGATGTCGTCGGTGAAGGTTTGCGCCAGCATGCGCAGTTGCAGGCGGCGCGCGGTGCCGGAGAACTTCTCCAGCCAGCGCGCGACCCAGCGCAGCAGCGCGAGTTCGTCGCCAATCTGTTGCAACTGGTCGGCGCGCACCAGCTTGATCGCTACCTCGTAATGGCCGTTCACCGGCGCGAGCAGCCGTGCCAAATGCGTCTGTTCGGCGAAGCCGCCGCGCACCGGCACCAGATCCACGGCGCTGAAGAGCGTGGCGAGCGGCTTGCCGAAAGCGCGCGCAAGTGCCTGTTCGGACTCGTGCGGCGGCAGTGGGGCTTCCATATGATCGATCGCGTCGATGGCGTCGTGCAAGGTGCCGGTCGCAAGTTCGGGCCGTTCGACGAGCGTTTCCGCGAATCGGCCCGCCAACGGTCCGAGCGCCGGCAGCACGCCGCTCAGGCTCTTGCTGCTACGTTCGGCCGTATGCAAACGACCGACCATCTCGATCATCCAGTGCAGTTTGTGGTCTGCGGGCGCGGCAAGCCAGATCAGGCGCGCGCCGTAGCGCAGCGCGTGGAACAGCAACAGTAGACGGCGAAACAGTGGCGGCATCGGCAGTTCGGTTGACGGGTCACGCGGCGTCCACCTCTATCGAGGGATATTCGCGCACGGCCAGGGCGTTCAGATTAGCAGGTAAGCGCGCCAGGAGGAGCATCGCCGCGCCATGCGTAATACAATACGCCGGCCTTCTCCAACCGTGGCGAAACCCAAGCGTGCCGGTTTCCGGCCTTTCATCGATGCTCGCAGAACAACGTCACCAATACATCCTGGCGCAAGTCGCCAAAACCGGCGCGCTCTCGGTCGCGGAGCTGGTGCGCGAACTGAACGTGTCGCGCGAGACCATTCGTCGTGACCTGAACGCGCTGGCCGGGCGCGGCCTGCTGGTCACGACGCACGGCGGCGCGCTGTCGAGCGACCGGCGCGAGCCCGACCTCGATACCCGCGAAGCCGCGAATGCCGGCGCCAAGCGCGCCATCGGCGAACGCGCGGCCGAGTTCGTGCCGGACGGCGCGTCCCTGATCATCGACTCGGGCAGCACCACGCAGGCGGTGGCGCGGGCGTTGCTCGACCGGCATCGTCTGTCGGTGTACACGAACGACTGGCGGATCGCGCTGCTGCTCGGGCGCCGCAACGACAACCGCATCACGCTGCTGGGCGGCGAGCTGTCCGATATCGAAGACGCCACCTTCGGGCTCGATACCGTCCATCAGCTGACGCAGTACCACGCGGACTTCGCCTTCATCGGCGCGGGTGGGATTTCGCCGGACGGCTATCTGACCGACTACAGCCGCATGGCCGCCGAGGTACGCAGCCGCATGATCGCCGCGGCGGACATGGTGGTGGTGGTCGCCGATCATTCGAAGTTCGGCCGCGTGACGCCGGTGCGCATCAACGGGATCGAGTCGGCGCGTTATCTGGTGACCGAGCTGGCTCCGGAGCGCGCGCTCGGCAAGGCGATCACGGCGCACGGTCCGGAAATCCTGATCGCCTGAGCGCGCCCCGGCTTGCCCAACTATTTCACCCGGATGCCCAGCCGCTCGAGCGTGCGTCCGATCGCGGCTACCGCGTTGTGAAGTTCGTTCGCATCGATCGCGCCGATGCAACCCACGCGAAACGTTTCCACTTGCGTCAGCTTGCCCGGATACAGCACGTAGCCGGCTTCGCGCACGGCGGCATAGAACGCCGCGAATTGCCACGCCGGATCGCGCGGCGCGTGGAAGGTGACGATCACCGGCGCCTGCACCTCGGGCTTCAGAAACGGCTCGAAGCCAAGCGCTTTCATTCCGCTGACCAATGCCACGCAGTTGCGCGTATAACGCGCGCCGCGCGCGGGCTGGCCGCCTTCGGCGTTGAACTGGTCGAGTGCCTCGCGCAATGCGGCCACCACATGGGTCGGCGGCGTGAAGCGCCACTGCGTCGTCTTCTGCATATAGACATATTGATCGTGCAGATCCAGTGCAAGCGAGGGCGAACGGCCTTCGCTGTCCTCCAGCACGCTGCGCCGCACAATCACGAAACCCATGCCGGGCACGCCTTCGAGGCACTTGCCGCTCGCCGAGATCAGCGCGTCGATGCCGCCACGGCGCAGGTCGATCGGCAACGCGCCGAACGAACTCATGGCGTCGACGATCAGGCTCTTGCCGTGCCGCTGACATACCGCGGCGATATCGTCGAGCGGATTGAGCAGGCCGGCGCTCGTTTCCAGATGCACTTGCGCGACGTGGCTGATGCGCGAATCGAGATTGAAGGCGTCTTCGATGGCGGCCGCGCCGACCGGCTCGTCCTCGCGCAACGCCAATTCGATATAAGCGATGCCCATTCGCTGCAATATTTTGATCAGCCGGGCACAATACGCGCCGTTGTTCGGAACGAGCACACAGCCCTGGCGCGGCACCAGCGTGCCGAGGGCCGCTTCGACCGCGAACGTTCCACTGCCTTGAAGCGGTACGCATACATAGTCATTTTCACCATGTACGATCTTCAGGAGGTCGGCGCACACGCTGTGGGTCATGCGGTTGAACGCGGCGTCCCACGAACCCCAGTCGCGCAGCATCGCTTCGCGCGTCCGGGGTGAGGTGGTGAGCGGCCCCGGGGTCAACAGGATTGGGTCGTTTCCAAGGATCACATCAGGGATCACATCAGGGATCACACCAGGGGTCACACCAGCCTCCGTCATCATCTGAACGAACGCCGCCCAGGCCGGGCGACGAAAAGATTGATTTGGATATTATTGGCGAATTGTGTCATTTTTTGGAACTCTGCAGAATCGTCATGGCGTTGTCATGGAAACCTGTGATCCTTGCCGTGCCCATTCAGGCATGGCCGGCAGCGCGGGTGTCGTAGCTGGGCTGTGAGTCAGGCTGGAAAGAATCGACAAGAGGGCAGCAAAGTTGTTGGCAATCTGCAATCCGTATGAAGCTGCACGACAGCTTGATGCGGGCAACACGCAAGCGGCGCGGCGCTACCGCCGTTCAATCACAACAGGTATCGGGATCTCCCGACCGTCTGGTTTTTTGCCTTTCGGAGAAAGCGACATGACAAAGACGAATTCCCTTCACGCCACGGCCGGCCTCGTACGCAAACTGCTGCCGGCGCTGGTCGCCGCGGCGGCATTCGGCGGCACGGCCATGCAGGCGCACGCGGCCGACGCAGTGGTGCTGTACACCGCCGACGGCCTCGAGAACCTCTATAAGGATGTGCTGCCGGCCTTCGAAAAGAAGGAAGGCGTGAAGGTCAACATCGTCACGGCGGGTAGCGGCGAAGTGGTGAACCGCGCCACCATCGAAAAGGATCAGCCGAAGGCCGACGTGCTCGTCACGCTGCCGCCGTTCATCCAGCAAGCTGACCAGAGCGGCCTGCTGCAGGCTTATCAGAGCGCCAACTACAAGAACGTGCCGGCGATCGCCAAGGCGTCGAACGGCGCGTGGGCGACCTTCGTGAACAACTACTTCTCGTTCGCGATCAACCCGGAAGTCACCAAGACCCAGCCGAAGACCTTCGCCGACCTGCTGCACCCGGACTTCAGCGGCAAGGTCGCCTACTCGAACCCGGCCACGGCGGGCGACGGCATGGCCGTGATCATTCTGACCTCGTCGCTGATGGGTGAAGACAAGGCGTTCGACTATCTGAAGAAGCTCGAAAACAGCGCCAAGTTCCACACCAAGGGCACGGGCTACCTCGACGTGCTGCTCTCGCGCAACGAAATCGCGGTCGCCAACGGCGACCTGCAAATGGACCTGGACGACGCGGCCAACGGCGGCCTGTCGCTCAAGCCGATTTTCCTCGCACACGAAGGCGGCCAGCCGACCACGTTCCAACTGCCGTACGCAATCGGCCTGATCAAGAATGGCCCGAACCAGGCTGAAGGCAAAAAGCTGATCGACTACCTGATGTCGAAGGAAGTGCAGGCGAAGGTGCCGGACATCTTCGGCATTCCGGGCCGCACCGACGTGCCGCTCACCGGCAAGAACGGCGAAGCCGTCAAGCAGGCTATCGCGGGCGTGAAGCTGATTCCGGTGGACTGGAATCAGGTGATGGCGAAGAAAGCCGACTGGACGGCGCGTTGGAAGAACGACGTGATCGGTTCGTCGGGCAAGCAGCTCGAAGTGGTCAAGCCGAAGTAAGCCGTCGTTCGTAGCATCATCGACGTCACTCAGTCATATAACCGGGTGACGTTGCAGAATCAGGCGGCGCCTGCGGGACTCCCCGAGGCGCTGCGTCAGCATTAATTCCGTTGGAGGATGAAACCGGTGAATACCGCCAGTCTTGCTCAACCAGGCGCGCCCGGCGCCTCACCGGACGCGCTCGATGCCGCGCATTCGACTACGCCGGGCGGCGTGCAGATCGATCATCTGACGGTGCGCTTCGGTTCGCGCACAGTGCTCGACGATCTGTCGTTGACCATCCAGCGCGGCGAATTGCTCACCGTGCTCGGCCGCAGCGGCTGCGGCAAGACGACGTTGTTGCGTTTCATAGCCGGGTTTATCGAAGCGGACGGACTGGCCGGCACGTTGACCGTGGCCGGTCACGATCTCACTCACGTGCCGCCGCACAAGCGCAATCTCGGTCTGCTGTTCCAGAGCTATGCGCTGTTTCCCCATCTGTCGGTGTTCGAGAACGTGGCCTTCGGGTTGCGCGCGCGCCGCACGCCGTCCAAAGATGTCGCGCGACGCGTCGCCGACGCGTTGAAGCTGGTGCAACTCGGCGACGCCGGCCACGTGATGCCCGCGCAATTGTCGGGCGGCATGCAGCAGCGCGTGGCGCTTGCGCGCGCGCTCGTGATCGAGCCCGATGTGCTGCTGCTCGACGAACCGCTTTCCGCACTCGACGCCAATCTGCGCGCGTCGGTGCGTTCCGAACTCAAGTCGCTGCATGAGCGCCTGCCGAATCTGACGATCGTCTGCGTGACGCACGATCAGGACGACGCGCTGGTGCTGTCCGACCGCACGCTGCTGATGCGCGAAGGCCGCATCGCGCAACTCGGCACGCCGCAACAGTTGTACGACACGCCGGCCGACGGCTTTGTCGCGCGTTATCTGGGCGCGGCCAATCTGCTGCCGCCGCAGGTCGCCTTCAGTATGGGCGACGCACGCCACAACGAGCGCGATCGCGTGGCCTGTCTGCGTCCGGAGGCATTGCGGATCGTGCCGCTCGGCGAAGGGCAGTTGCACGGCGCGATCGCTTCGGTCGAATGGTATGGCGCGGTGTTGTCGGTGTCCGTCGTATTGGACGCGATGCCCAACGAGCCGGTGCTCGTCACCATGCAGCGCGGCCACGGCATGATGCCGGAGAAGGGCGCGCGTATTTCCCTGCGTTACGAGGCTGACGATGTCGTCCTTATCAACCCCTGATACGCCCAATCCGCTCGGCTCGGCCGCCGCTGCCGACGCCCGCCGCAGCGCCAGCGCCGCCTCGCATGCGGCCGCGGTGAAGCGCCGCGAACGCGCCGCGCAATGGCATCTGCTGTTCATCGCCGTGGTGGTGCTCGGGCCGCTGGTCATCTATCCGCTCGTGCGCCTCGTGCTGCTGAGTCTGACCGGACCGCACGGCTTGAGCCTGCATGCGTACTCTGCGTTCTTCGGCAATCCGGAAACGAGCGGCGTGATCGGCACGACGCTGTGGATCCTGTTTGCCAGTGCCGGGCTCGCGTCGCTGCTCGGCGTCGCGCTGGCGTCGATCCTGTTTTTCAAGCCGTTTCCCGGCGCGCGGATGATCACGCGGTTTCTCGAACTGTTCGTCGCGTTCCCGTCGTTTCTGGTCGCCTTCACGCTGATCTTTCTGTACGGCTCGCAAGGCTCGGTCAGCATCGGCTTGCAGCGGCTCTTTCATCTGCAGAACCCGCCGCTCGATTTCCTGTTCGGCGTGGGCGGTGTGATTCTCGCGGAAGTGGTGTTCTACGCGCCGTTTGTCGTGCGTCCCACGCTGGCCTCGTTCGCCACGCTCGACATGCGTCTGATCGAAGCCGCCCGCAGTCTCGGCGCGAGTGGCTGGATGGTCGCGTTCAAGGTGATCCTGCCGCTCGCGTGGCCGGGCATCGCCGCGGGCACGATCCTGTGCTTTCTGCTGACGCTCAACGAGTTCGGCATTCTGCTCGTGCTCGGCAGCGCGCATCTGATCACGCTGCCGGTGGCGATCTACAGTTCCGCTACCGTCGATCTCGATCTGCCGACCGCCGCCGCCGGCGCGGTCGTGATGCTGATCATGTCTTTGTCGCTGTACGCGTTGTACCGCCAGGTCAACCGTCGCAAGGTGAAAGGAGCGGGCCATGGCCGTTGAACTCGACCCGACCGTTTTGCCGGTCATGCACAAGAAAGCGCGGCCGGTGCGCCGCAGTCTGGTGGTGCGCATGCTCGGCGGCGCGTTTCTCGGTTTTTCCGCCTTGCTGTGTTTCTGGCTGTTCGTGTTGCCGGTGGTGGTCGTCGCACTGTCGAGCGTGGCCGCGCACTGGTCCGGCACGATCCTGCCCGACGGCTTCAGCACGCGCTGGTTCGAGCGTCTCGGTTCGAGCGACTTCGATGCCATTACGACGAGCCTCGAAATCGGTATCGGCGTCGCGGTGCTCGGCACGATCCTCGGCCTGTGGCTCGCGCTGGCGCTCGAAGGGCGCGACCGCCGCGGGCTCGGCGCCATCGTCGACACCATCGCGATGATGCCGAACGGCGTGCCGAGCGTGGTGCTCGGGCTCGCGGTGCTGATCGCGTATCACAAGCGGCCGTTCGATCTGTCGAGCTCGGCGGCGATCGTCGTGTTCGTGCAACTGGCGCTAGTGCTGCCGTTCTGCTACCGCTGCGCGGCCGCCGCGTTGCGCCCGGAGCTGACGATTCTGCGCGAAGCGGCGGCGAGCCTCGGTGCGCCGCCTTCGATGGTGTTGCGCCGTGTCGTGCTGCCGCAACTGGTGCCGGCGATCCGCGCGAGTCTCGCGCTAGGCTTCGCGCTCTCGCTCGGCGAACTCGGCGCCACGCTGACCGTGTATCCGCCGGGATTCGCGACGGTGCCGATCGTGGTCGTCGGTCAGGTGGAACGCGGCTATTACCTGCCGGCCTCCGCGCTGTCGCTGATTCTTCTGCTGGTCTCGCTTGCTGCGCTTCTGCTGATCGCTGCGCGCGTCCCGCGCCGCCGGACGGACTGACGAGCAACTTCTGATGCGTGTGCCGGCATGCCGTGGCGGCGCGCCTGCACATATCGATGTGGCAAAATTTGTCAAAATGACCGAATATATGCAAACTGCTTCTGTCGATCCGATTGAGGTTGTGCGCAGGCATTCGCTGACGACGCTGGTTCGCGACGAAATCGAACGGCACATCGTCGAGGGGGCGCTCGCGCCCGGCGACAAGCTCAACGAAGCCGACTGGGCGACGCGTCTGCAGGTGTCGCGCGGGCCCGTGCGCGAGGCGTTTCGCGCGCTGGAGCAGGCCGGCCTGGTGCGGACCGAGAAGAACCGCGGCGTGTTCGTGCGGACGGTGTCGCTGGCGGAAGCGGATGAGATCTACGCGGTGCGCGCGGTGCTCGAAGAGGCGGCGTGCCGGATGCTGGCGGCGAGTATCGATGCCCGCAAGCTGGCGGGATTGCGCGACTGGCTCGACGCGATGCGCGCGGCGCTCGACGCCCAGGATCACGATGCCTATGCGCGCGCGAATGTGGCGTTTCACGACGCGCTGGTGGCGGCATCGGGCAATTCGAAGCTGTATGAGACGTACCGCCGACTGGTGTGCGAATTGAGCCTGTTTCGACGTGCCGCGCTGGTGGTGCATGCCGATGCGATGGAGCGCTCGCTGGCCGAACATCGCGCGATCCTGACGGCGGTGGCCTCGCGCGACGCCGAGCATGCCGCGGCGCTGATGCATGCACACGTGAACGGCGGCATGCAGCGCGCTCACGCGGCGTGCGAACCGGCGGGGCCGTTGAGCGTGGTGCGCATGCCGACGGCGTCGAACGATTGAGATGGTTGCAACGAACTGACTACAACGCGCGTGCCCGGCACGCATGGAAGGGAACGATGGCGAATACAGACACGAGTACCAGCGAACGCACGATCGAAGTCAACGGTCGCAGCTACCGGCTACCCTCGCGACCGACGGTGGTGGTGTGCGTCGACGGCTGCGAATTCGATTATCTGGAAGCCGCGGTCGCGGCGGGCGTGGCGCCGTTTATCGGCAAGATGCTCAAGGGCGGTGGCGCCTTCAAGGGGGACTGCGTGATCCCTTCGTTCACCAACCCGAACAATCTGTCGATCGTGTGCGGCGTGCCGCCTTCGGTGCACGGCATCTGCGGCAACTACTTCTGGGATCCGGACGCGAACGGCGGCGAGGGCGCGGAAGTGATGATGAACGACCCCGCGTATCTGCGCGCGGGCACCTTGCTCGCCGCTGCCGCCGAAGCCGGCGCCGCGGTCGCCGTGGTCACCGCGAAAGACAAGTTGCGCCGGCTGCTCGGCTGGCAGTTGAAAGGCATCTGTTTTTCGGCGGAAAAAGCCGACAAGGTGACGCTCGAGGAAAACGGTATCGGCGAAGTACTCGATCTGGTCGGCTTGCCGGTGCCCGATGTGTATAGCGCCGGGCTGTCCGAATTCGTGTTCGCCGCCGGCGTGCGGCTCGCGCAGACGCGGCAACTCGACCTCATGTATCTGTCGACGACCGACTACATCCAGCACAAATGGGCGCCGGGTACCGAGGGCGCGAACGCGTTCTACGCAATGATGGACGGCTACCTCGCGAAGCTCGACGCGCTCGGCTGGGTGATCGGCCTGACCGCCGACCACGGCATGAACGCCAAGCACGATCCGCAGACCGGCGAGCCGAACGTGATCTATCTGCAGGATGTGCTCGACGACTGGCTCGGCGCCGGACGTGCGCGCGTCATTCTGCCGATCACGGATCCGTATGTGGTGCATCACGGCGCGCTCGGCTCGTTCGCAACCATCTATCTGCCGCGCGATGTCAGCGTTGCGCAGGTGATCGAGCGGATCGGCGGCTTGCAGGGGATCGATACCGTGCTCGACAACCAGGCGGCGTGCGAGCGCTTCGAGCTGCCGAACGACCGCGTCGGCGATATCGTCGTGGTCAGCACGAAGCATGTCGTGCTCGGCACGCGGCGCGCTGAACATGATCTGTCCGGACTGACCGTGCCGTTGCGTTCGCATGGCGGGATTTCCGAACAGGAAGTGCCGCTGCTGTTCAACCGGCGTGTCGAAGCATTGCCGTCCAGCGGCGGCGATGGTGGCAAGAGGCTGCGCAACTTCGATATCTTCGACATCGCCTTGAATCGCGTGTCGTCATCATGAACGCCGTGCTGCGGGACCATCCGGCTTTTCGGGCGGAAGCGCTGCGGCTCAAAGGCGAGCGCGTGACGCGCTCGCGCACGCTCGATGTGTTCGATCCGTATACGGGAACGCGCGTGGGCACGGTCCCGCTGGCGAGCGTCGATGACGTGCGCGCTGCGTTCGAATACGCGGCGGCCTATCAGGCGCAACTCACGCGTTACGAACGCTCGCAGATTCTCGAGCGCGCGGCGGCGCTCATGCGCGAGCGGACCGAAGAGGCGTCGGACCTGATTTCGCTCGAGTCGGGTTTGTCGAAGCAGGACTCGCGCTATGAGATCGGCCGCGTGGCCGATGTGTTCAAGTTTGCGTCGATCGAAGCGTTGCGTGACGACGGGCAGAGCTTCTCCTGCGATCTGACGCCGCACGGCAAGAAGCGGCGCGTGTTCTCGCAGCGCGAGCCGCTGGCGGGCGTGATCGTCGCGATTACGCCGTTCAACCATCCGATGAACCAGGTCGCGCACAAGATCGCGCCGGCCATTGCGACGAACAATCGGGTGGTGCTGAAGCCATCGGAGAAGGTGCCGCTGTCGGCGCTGTATCTCGCCGACGTTCTGTACGAAGCCGGCTTGCCCGCGCCGATGCTGCAGGTGCTGACCGGCGATCCGCGCGAAATCGCCGATGAGCTGATCACGCATCCGTTGGCGGAACTCGTCACGTTCACGGGCGGCGTGGCGATCGGCAAATACATTGCGGGCAAGGCGGCGTACCGGCGCGTGGTGCTGGAACTGGGCGGCAACGATCCGCTGATCGTGCTCGACGACGCCGATCTGGACCGCGCGGCGACGCTTGCCGTACAGGGCTCGTATAAGAACTCCGGGCAGCGCTGCACCGCGGTCAAACGGATGCTCGTGCAAAAGAGCGTGGCGGCGGATTTCGCCGATCTGGTGGTCGAGAAGACGCGGGCCTGGTCTTTCGGCGATCCGTTCGATGCATCGAATCAGATGGGCACCGTGATCGACGTCGCCGCGGCGCAGCTTTTCGAGGCGCGCGTGAATGAGGCGGTGGCGAGCGGGGCGCGTCTGCTTGTGGGCAATCAGCGCAAGGGCGCACTGTATGCGCCGACGGTGCTGGACGGCGTCGATCCGTCGATGACGCTGGTGCGCGAGGAAACCTTCGGGCCGGTGTCGCCGATCATCACCTTCGACACGCTCGACGACGCCATCCGTATCAGCAACGGCACGCCGTTCGGGTTGTCGTCGGGCGTCTGCACGAACCGGCAGGATGCGATCACGCGCCTCATCAATGAATTGCGCGTGGGCACGGTCAACGTGTGGGAAGTGCCGGGCTACCGGATCGAGTTGACGCCGTTCGGCGGCATCAAGGACTCCGGGCTTGGCTATAAGGAAGGCGTTCAGGAAGCCATGAAGAGCTTCACCAATCTGAAGACCTTTTCATTACCGTGGGAGTAATAGCGTGGCATTGAATGTGAAGGACATCCGTTCGCTGTTCGAGCAATACGGCAAGCTGGCTTATAGCGGCGAGCCGGTGACGCAGCTTGAACATGCGTTGCAGAGCGGCTTATTGGCGGAAGAGGCTGGTGCCGATGAGGAACTGGTTGCCGCGGCGTTTCTGCATGACCTCGGCCACTTGCTCAATCTGCAAGGCGAGACGCCGACGGAGCGGGGCATCGACGATCTGCATCAGTATTTCGCGCTGCCGTTTCTGCGGCCGGTGTTGTCGAATGCGGTGTTGGAGCCGATTCGTTTGCACGTCGACGCCAAGCGCTGCCTATGCGCCATCGACGACACGTATTTCGGCCAGCTTTCCGCCGATTCGGTGCGGAGTCTGGAATTGCAGGGCGGCATTTTCAGCAAGGAGGAGGCTGAAGCGTTTCTGCAAAAGCCCTATGCGGAAGACGCATTGCGCCTGCGCAGGTGGGACGATCTCGCCAAGGAAGAGAATCGCGCGACGCCGGATCTTGATCACTATTTAGGTGTTGTCGAACGGGTGATGCTTAAGCACGCGGCTGTTTGAGGGCTGTTCAATGTTGCGCGGTTTTCGGTGCTTCTCGCGCTTGCTGGTCTGCCGATTTTGTCGTCGGCCTGGCGCCGTTTCTGGCGCAATTCATGCCTATCAAA